>PHCM01000026.1 GCA_002842255.1 Betaproteobacteria bacterium HGW-Betaproteobacteria-2
GCCACCAACGTTCTTTTCAATCATGTGCGCGACTGCGTTGCCACCGCAACCACCCACGCCTATCACTTTAATTACGGCCTCTTGCGAGTCCCTGTCCATAATTTCAAACATTGCTTTTCTCCTTGTCGATGTTACTAACTACTTCTGCCCAAACAACTTCATACCCTGCCGGATCACTCCGGCAGAACCTTAAAAATTCCCTTTGAACCAGCTCTTCATGCGGCTCAGGATGTCGGCGAACGAGCCGGACTCCATTTGATTCTGCAAATGCCGCTCGACCTGCTGCTTACCCATCAGCACCAGGCCGACGCCGGTCGCATAGCGTGGATTGCCGACCACCTCCGACAGGCCGCCGACATAGCGCGGCATACCCAGACGTACCGGCATATGGAAGATCTCCTCGCCCAGTTCCACCATGCCGCGCATCATGGATGAGCCGCCGGTGATGACGATGCCAGAGGCGATCATCTCTTCCATGCCGCTACGGCGCAGTTCGCTCAGCACAAGTTCATAGAGCTCGACGATGCGCGGCTCGATGACTTCGGCCAGTGTTTGCACGGAAAGCTGGCGCGGCTCACGACCGTCGACACCCGGCACCTCGACCACTTCACGCGGGTCGGCCAGTTGTCTGAGAGCGCAGCCGTGCTTGATCTTGATTTCCTCCGCCGCTTGCGTCGGCGTACGGAAGGCCACGGCGATGTCATTGGTGACCTGATCGCCGGCGATCGGCACCACTGCCGTATGACGGATGGCGCCCTGTTTGAACACGGCAATGTCGGTGGTGCCACCGCCAATATCAACCAGGCAGACACCCAGTTCCTTCTCGTCCTCGGTCAGCACCGCCATGCTGGAAGCCAGCGGCTGCAGAATCAGGTCCGAGACCTCCAACCCGCAGCGCCGGATGCACTTGACAATGTTCTGCGCCGCAGCGACGGCGCCGGTGACGATATGCACCTTAACTTCCAGTTTCATGCCGCTCATGCCCAGGGGCTCACGCACATCCTCCTGGCCATCGATGATGAATTCCTGGGTGAGGATATGCAGGATCTGCTGATCCGACGGCAAGGCGATGGCACGTGCTGTATCCACAACGCGATCGACATCGGCCTGCATCACTTCGGCATCCTTGATCTTGACCATGCCGTGCGAATTCAGGCTCTTGATGTGGCTACCGGCGATGCCGGTGAACACCGAGCTGATCTTGCAATCCGCCATCAGCTCAGCCTCTTCCAATGCACGCTGGATGGCCTGCATGGTCGAGTCGATGTTGATTACCACGCCCTTCTTCAGGCCGCGCGACGTGTGCTGCCCGAGACCGATGACCTTGAGCGTCCCCTCGGGCTGCAGTTCGGCTACAATCGCGACGATCTTCGACGTGCCGATATCCAGGCCCACTATCAGATTTTTATCTTCTCTCACTTTACTCATACCTCTCTCCATTCATCCCCTGCAGTCCCACCTTGCTTCAGGCGGCGCCTGTCCTGCCTGCCGTTGCCCGTACCGGCCGCCTGACGGCGAAACCATTCGGGTATCTCAAATCCGCGTAGGCAAATGACACGCCCAGCTTGCTCAAGGTCTGCTGATAAACACCGGCAAACTTGGCGAGCCTTGATTCCATATCCTCTCGCCCCAACTCAATGACGATGCCGTTATCCGTCTGTATCTGCCATGCGCGTCTCGGCGTCAGCACCAGTTGCGTCACTTTCATGCCGGTTCCGGCCAACAAACCGCTGTACTCACCGTATTTTTTCGCCACTTCAGCCACCCCTTCGCCCGGCCCGTAGAACACCGGCAAATCCTCATCAGAGGCCGCATGGAACAACTCGCCATAGGTATTGACCAAGGCGATATTGCCCCAGCGCGCCAGTTCCTGATGTTCATCCACCACCACCTCCAGTCGGTCCGGCCAACGACGGCGCAGGCTGACGCTACGCGCCCAGGGCAGCTTCTCGAACGCATCGCGCGCCTTCACCAGATCCAGCGTGAAGAAATTGCCCTGCAAATGCCGACTCACGATCAGCTTCAACTGTTCGCGCGTCACGTGGTTCAGGCTGCCCTCCACCCGCACTTCACGCAGCGGGAAGATCGGCAAATGCACGACCACATAGATCACGCCGTAAAGCATGAGCACGGTAGCCAGGCCGAACAGCAGGTTGGCGATCCAGTTCAAGACCTGTGGCTTATCCCACATGCACATCTCCGTCAGTACCTGCTGCGCGAACGATCTGCTGCGTCGCGTCCTCGTTCGCGCCTCGTCTATCTACCAGATATGCCTCGTTGCTCACTGCGGGGCTCCTTGCATCTCATTCTGCTCGCTACGGTCCTGCCAGGAGATGCAAGCCATCTCCAATATCTCCAGCACCAGTTGGTCGAAACTGATGCCCCTGGCCTTCGCCGCCATCGGCACTAGGCTGTGATCGGTCATGCCGGGCGAAGTGTTCACTTCGAGGAAGTAATGCTTGCCTGCCTCATCCATCAGAAAGTCCACGCGCCCCCAGCCCCGGCCACCTATGGTGCGGAATGCCTGCAATGCCTCCGCCTGGATCTGTGCTTCCTTTTCCGGAGCCAGACCGCATGGACACAGGTACTGAGTGTCGTCGCGCAGATACTTGGCCTCGTAGTCGTAGAACTCGTTGGCCGGCACGATGCGGATCACAGGCAGCACCGTGTCTCCCAGAATCCCGACCGTATATTCACCGCCGCCTACGAACTGCTCAGCGATCACCAGCGGGTCGGACTTCGCAGCCAGCTCATAAGCCGCACGTAGCTGGCCGGCCTCTTTGACCTTGCTGATACCGATGCTGGAGCCTTCATTCGCCGGCTTGACGAACAGCGGCAGGCCCAGTTGGCGCTCGACTGCTGCGAAATCGCTGGTCGCATTGATCAGGGCAAAATCCGGCGTCGGCAGCCCGGCTGCACGCCACAGCAGTTTTGTGCGCCACTTGTCCATGCCGACGCTGGAAGCCATGACGCCGCTACCGGTATAGGGGATGCTCATCAGTTCGAGCGCGCCCTGTATCGTGCCGTCCTCGCCGTAGCGGCCGTGCAGGGCGATAAAAACCCGGTCATAGCCCTCCAACTCATGCAGCGGACGTTCCGCAGGATCGAAGGCATGCGCATCGACACCGCCCCGCAACAATGCGGCCAATACGGCTCCTCCGCTGTTCAGCGAAACCTCGCGTTCGCCGGAGCGACCACCCAACAACACTGCGACTTTTCCAAACTCAGTCATTTCATTCCTTTGGTGAAGGGGGAAGGGTCAAGGGTAATGCCCCTCCCCAACCCTCCCCCTGCCGGGGGAGGGAGAAAGGTTTTTTTGCCCTTCCCCCTTTGCCCTTCCCCCTTCACACTTGTTCTCCAATAATTCTGACTTCCCGCTGCAGCGCGATGCCGTGCTCGCGTTGCACCGTTTCCTGCATATGGGCGATCAGCCGCTCGATATCGTCTGCCGTCGCATCGCCCAGATTGACGATGAAGTTGGCATGTTTCTCCGAAACCTGCGCACCGCCGATGCGATAGCCCTTCAACCCGCTTGCTTCTATCAGCCGCGCGGCAAAATCGCCGGGCGGATTGCGAAAGGTCGAACCGGCGTTGGGCTGGTTCAAGGGCTGCGTCGCCAGCCTTTTTGCCAGCAGACTCTTGATCTTCTGCTCTGCTTCGCTGGCTTCACCTGCCGGCAGCTCAAACCAGGCGGCGACAAACCACTCTTCGCCAGCCGGGAATTCGACATGGCGGTAGCCGGTGATGAATTCATTTCTGTTACGCAGGTGCAATTCACCGCGCCGGTCTATGGTCTGCACCTGCTTGACCACATCCCAGGTCTCGCCGCCATGACAGCCGGCATTCATCGCCAGCGCACCGCCTACCGTGCCCGGAATGCCCGCCATGAACTCGGCGCCGTGCCGGTGCTGGCGTGCCGTGTAGCGGGCCAGCTTGGCGCAGGTCACACCGGCTTCGGCATAGACCTGTTCGCCGTCCATGCTGAGGCCGGTCAGCACGTTGTGCATCAGCACCACGCTGCCGCGCACGCCGCCGTCGCGCACCAGCAGGTTGGAACCGAGGCCGATGAAATACACCGGCTCATCCTCCGGCAGTCCGCGCAAATAGTCGCGCAGGTCGTCGAGTCCGGCCGGGATATAAAACCGTTCGGCCCGACCGCCGACGCGCCAGCTGGTATAGCGGGCCAACGGCTCGTCCCGCAACAGGCGCCCTTGTGTCTGCATCTGCGCCATCACCCTGCCAGCTCCCGGGTATTGGCCGCCACCTGACCGATGGAACCGGCACCCATGACGATGACCACATCACCGTCGTGCGCCATGCCAAGAATCGCTTCCGGCAGATCGACCGGGGATTCGACAAAACGCGGCTCGACCTTGTCGGCCACGCGTACCGCCCTCACCAGCGAACGGCCGTCGGCAGCCACGATGGGCGGCTCACCCGCCGGATAGACCTCGGTCAGAATCAGCGCGTCGACCGATGACAGCACTTCGACGAAATCCTCGAAACAATCCCGCGTCCGCGTGTATCGGTGCGGCTGAAAAGCCAGCACCAGCCGCCTGTCCGGGAACGCGCCGCGTGCGGCGGCGATCACCGCCTTCATCTCGACCGGGTGATGGCCATAGTCGTCAATCAGGGTAAATTTGCCGCCATCCCGTGCCGGAATCTCGCCATAACGCTCGAAGCGACGACCAACCCCCTTGAATTCAGCCAGCGCCTTGACGATAGCGACATCCGGCACGTTGAGCTCGCTCGCCACGGCAATCGCCGCCAGCGCGTTCTGCACGTAATGGCGGCCGGGCAGATTGAGCGCGACGTCGAACGTCGTCGTCACGCCGTTGATGCGCGTCACCTTGAAATGCATGCGGCCGCCGTCTGCCACCACATCAGTGGCGCGGATACGTGCATCCTCGGAAAAGCCGTAGGGCATGACCGGCTTGGAAACCTGCGGCAAAATTGCCCGCACGTTGGGGTCGTCGATGCAGACCACAGCCATGCCGTAGAACGGCAACTGCTGCAGGAACTCGACGAAAGCGCCTTTCAGCTTCTCGAAATCATGGCCATAGGTGTCCATGTGATCCGCATCGATATTGGTCACGACCGAGATCACCGGCGTCAGGTGCAGGAAGGAGGCGTCCGATTCATCCGCTTCCGCCACGATGTATTCGCCGGCGCCCAACCGCGCATTGGTGTTGGCTGATTCCAGCCGGCCGCCGATGACATAGGTCGGGTCCATGCCGGCCTCGGCCAGGATGCTGGCGATCAGACTGGTGGTCGTGGTCTTGCCATGCGTGCCGGCCACCGCGATGCCCTGGCGGAAACGCATCAGTTCGGCCAGCATGACGGCACGGGGCACTACCGGGATGGTACGGCTGCGCGCTTCCATCACCTCGGGATTGCTCTCGTTGACAGCGGAGGAGACGACGACGACGTCGGCCTTTTCCAGATTCTCGCGTGCATGTCCCTGAAAAATCATGGCGCCCAGCTTCTTCAGACGCTGCGTCACGCTGTTGCTGGACAGGTCTGAGCCGCTGACACTGAAGCCGAGATTCAACAGCACCTCGGCAATGCCGCACATGCCGGAACCGCCGATACCGACAAAATGGACGTTCTTCACTCTATGTTTCATGA
The DNA here is from genome assembly GCA_002842255.1 of Betaproteobacteria bacterium HGW-Betaproteobacteria-2. Lineage (GTDB taxonomy): Bacteria > Pseudomonadota > Gammaproteobacteria > Burkholderiales > Methylophilaceae > UBA6140. The sequence continues at coordinate 5,629 of PHCM01000026.1, forward strand.
TCGGTCTCCTGCTTCTGCCGGTAGCGCGATGGCCTCGAGCTGGTCGGCTATCGCAGCTGTCGCATGCGGCTTGCCCAGCTTGCGTGCTGCCTGCGCCAGTTCCAGCAGACGCTCGCGCGTCAACTGCTGCAACAATTCGGCGAGCTTTTGCGGTGTCATCTCGGCCTGCGGCAGATGAAGCGCAGCGCCATGTGCCGCCATCCATTGCGCGTTATCACGCTGATGCGAGGTAGTGGAAACCATCAATGGCACCAGGATGCTGGCGACGCCGGCTACGGCGATCTCGCTGACGGTAATGGCGCCGGCGCGGCACACCAGCACATCGGCATCGGCATAGGCCGCTGCCATATCCTCGATGAAGGGCACCACACTGGCCTCGACCCCTGCGGCCTTGTACGCTGCCTGCAAGGTTTCGATATGCTGAGCGCCGGACTGATGCACCACCACCGGCCGCATCGCCTCCGGTATCAAGGCCAGGGCCGCCGGCAAGGTTTCGTTCAACGGCCGCGCACCGAGGCTACCGCCGACAACCAGCAGGTGTAGAGCCCCGCTGCGCTGGCGATAACGCGACTCAGGCGGTTCGACTGCCGCGATCTTCTTGCGAATCGGGTTGCCGGTCACCACAGACTTGTCCGCAAGAGCGCCGGGGGTATGCGTCCCGCTTTCAAAACCGAACATGATGCGATCGGCCACCCGCGCCAGTGCGCGGTTCGACATCAGCAATGCGGCATCTGCGTTGACCAACGCCAGTGGCAAGTGGCGCAGACGCGCAGCCCAGCCGCCGGGTACCGTGACGTAACCACCCATGCCGAGCACCACCGACGGACGCAAACGCCCCATCAAACGCCAGGCCTTCCAGGTCGCCGCCATCAGTTTGAAGACGCCAGTCACACTGTGCAGCACGCCCTTGCCGCGCAGCCCGGAGAAATTGAGTCGGGTCATTGGAATACCGCTGGACGGCACCAGATGGTTTTCCATGCCGTGCCGGGTTGCCAGCCAGTGCACCTGCCATCCGCGGCTTCGCATGACTTCGGCCACGGCCAACCCCGGCATGACATGTCCGCCGGTACCTGCTGCCATGATGAGTAAGGTTCTGCTCATACCGGCAAGCCCTTTTGAATCCGGCGATTTTCATAATCAATCCGCATCAGCACGGCCAGAGCGATGCAGTTGGCGAGGATGCCGCTACCGCCGAAGGACAACAGCGGCAAAGTTAGGCCCTTGGTCGGTAGCAGGCCCATGTTGACCCCGATGTTGATGATGGCTTGCACGCCGATCCAGACGCCGATGCCTTGCGCCAGCAGGGCCGAGAAATAACGTTCGTTGCCGATGGCTTCGCGGCCGATGGCAAAGGCGCGGATGACCAGCCAGGAGAACAGGCCGATGATGGTCAGCACGCCGATAAAGCCCAACTCCTCGGCTATGACGGCGAGCAGGAAGTCGGTATGCGCTTCCGGCAGATACAGGAGTTTCTCGACACTGGCACCAAGGCCAACGCCGAACCATTCGCCGCGACCGAAGGCGATCAACGCATGCGACAACTGGTAGCCCTTGCCGTAGGGGTCGGCCCACGGATCCATGAAGCCGATGATGCGCTGCAGGCGGTACGGCGAACTCCAGATCAGCAGGACGAAGCCCACCACCAGCATGCCGATCATGCCGGCGAAGATGCGAATGTTAATGCCGCCCAGCCAAAGGATGGATATGGTGATCGTGGAAATGACGGCAAAGGCCCCAAAATCCGGCTCCATCAGCAGCAGGCTACCGACGACGAACATGACCAGCAGCATCGGGAAAAATCCCTTGGTGAAACTGTCCATCACCGCAGCCTTGCGCAAGGTGTAATCCGCCGCATAGACCGCGACCAGCAATTTCATGAATTCTGACGGCTGTATGGTGACGACAAACAGCGAGATCCAGCGCCGGCTGCCGTTCACCTCGCGGCCTATGCCCGGTATCAGCACCAGCGCCAGCGTCACCATGCCGACCAGGAACAGGTAGGGCGCCATCTTCTGCCACAGCTGGGTCGGAATCTGGAAGGTGATGGCTGCCGCGCTGAGGCTGATGACCAGGTAGATGCTGTGCCGGATCAGGTAATAGGTGGACTGATGTCCGGTCGCGCGGTCCGCTTCGGCCAGCGCGATGGACGACGAATAGACCATGATCAGCCCGATGCCGAGCAGTATAAGGGTCACCCACAGCAACCCCTGGTCGTAGACCGGCGTGTTGTAGCGCATGCGGCTGCTCAACATCTGCATCATCCGGTCACCTCCTGCCGGCGATCAGCCAGCGCGTGAACGGCTGCGCAGAACACTTCCGCACGATGCGCATAATTACGGAACATGTCGAAACTGGCGCAGGCAGGTGACAGCAACACCGCATCGCCCGCTTGGGCAGCCTCGAACGCCTTGCTGACAGCAGCCTCCAGTGTATCGGCGTGGAACATGGCCACACCAGTGGCGGCCAGTGCATCGGCTATCCGGGGAGCATCACGGCCGATCAGCACGACGCTGCGTGCATGTTGCTGCACCGCAGCAGCCAGTTGCGTGAAATCCTGGCCTTTGCCATCGCCGCCGGCGATCAGCACGACCTTTTGCGGCAGCCCGCTGAGTGCGGCGCATGTTGCGCCGATATTGGTGCCTTTGGAATCGTCGTAGAAGGCAATACCGTCGATATCGGCCACCCATTCGACCCGATGCGGCAAACCCTTGAAACTGCGCAGTGCATTCAGCAGCGGTGCATATTCGAGTCCGATGGCACGGCACAAGGCCAGCGCCGCCAGCGCGTTGACGGCATTATGCAGGCCGGCGATCTTCAATTCGCCAGTTTCGATCAAGCGGTTTGTTCCCTGCATCAGCCAGGTCTTGCCGCCTTCGTGCTGCAAGCCGAAATCTGATGCACTTGGCGCGGCATCACTGCCGAAGGTCACAACCGGATGCCCGGCCAGCGCCATAGCGGCGCCCCATTCATCCTGACGATTCAGCACCTGCACGCCGCCCGACTGGAATATGCGCGCCTTGGCCGCAGCATAATCCGCCATGCCGTTGTAACGGTCCATGTGATCCTCACTCAGGTTGAGCACGGTGGCCGCATCCGTCTTGAGTGTATGCGTAGTCTCCAGCTGAAAACTGGAAAGTTCCAGCACATAAACATCCGGTGCTCCATCCGACAAAGTATCCAGCACCGGTATCCCGATATTGCCGGCCACGACCGTACTAAGACCTGCGGCCCTGCACATCTCGCCCACCAGTGTGGTAACTGTGCTCTTGCCGTTGGCACCGGTCACTGCAAACAACTTGCTTTCGGCAGAACGGTAACGTGCGAACAGTTCGACATCGCCAATAGCCTCGACGCCATTTGCCACTGCCTGCTGTATCGCAGGGTCAGCCAGCGGCACACCTGGGCTGAGCACCAGCAAATCCTGGCTTGCCAGCAAGTTGGCATCCAGAGCGCCGAGATGCACCGCAACCTCCGGCATCTGTTGCATGACCACCGGAAGCGATGGCGGCGCTTCACGCGTATCGGCGACGGACAGCACCGCGCCCTGGCCTTGCAGCCAGCGCAATGCCGAAAGACCGGTATCACCCAGTCCCAGCACCAGCACCTTTTTGTCCTTGAACGCCAATGGCATCTTTATCTTTATCCTTACCTGATCTTCAATGTCGCCAACCCGATCAGCACCAGCATCATCGTGATGATCCAGAAACGCACAACGACTTGCGTTTCTTTCCAGCCCTTCAGCTCATAGTGGTGGTGTAGCGGCGCCATGCGGAAAATGCGCTTGCCTGTAAGCTTGAACGACGCGACCTGCAGCATCACGGAAATGGTCTCGACCACGAACACGCCGCCCATGATGAAGAGCACGATCTCCTGCCGTACAATGACGGCAACCACACCCAGCGCAGCACCCAATGCCAGCGCGCCGACATCTCCCATGAACACTTCGGCCGGATAGGCGTTAAACCAGAGAAAGCCCAGACCGGCGCCACCGATGGCGGCACAGAACACGGCCAGTTCACCTGCGCCCGGCACGTAGGGCACACCCAGGTATTTGGAGAAATACAGATGGCCGGCAACGTAGGCGAAGATCGCCAGTGCGCTCGCCACCATCACGGTCGGCAAGATGGCCAGACCGTCGAGGCCATCAGTCAGGTTGACCGCATTGCTGGTGCCGACGACGACGAAGTAGGTCAGCACGATGAAGCTGACCGCGCCCAGCGGCAACGCCAGGTTCTTGAAGAAAGGCACGATCAGTTCGGTCTCGGCCGGTACCGTAGCTGTATTGAACAGGTAGATGGCAACGCCGAAACCGATCAGCGACTGCCAGAAATATTTTTCGCGTGCCGCCAGCCCCTTGGGATTGCGGTGCACCACCTTGCGCCAGTCATCGACCCAGCCGATGATGCCAAAGCCCAGCGTCGTCACCAGCACGACCCAGACGAAGCGGTTGCTCAGATCCGCCCATAGCAGTGTTGAAACAGCGATGGCAACCAGAATCAAGGCACCGCCCATGGTCGGCGTGCCGGCCTTGACCAGATGCGTCTGCGGACCGTCGTCGCGCACAGACTGACCGACCTTGTATTCGGTCAGCTTGCGGATCAGCCGCGGCCCAACGACAAAGGAAATAATGAGTGCAGTCAATGTCGCCAGCACCGCGCGCAAGGTGATGTAATTGAACACATTGAATGCGCGTATGTCCTGTGCCAGCCATTGTGCAAGCTCAAGCAGCATGGGGGTCTCCTCCGGAATTATTCTCTGTGATCAAATCGACAACCCGCTCCATGCGCATGAAACGCGAGCCTTTAACCAGTACGGTGCTGGTTTCGTACATGCTTTTTTCCAGGACCTGGCAGAGTGCAGCGGGCGTTTCAAAATGCCTCGCTCCTGCGCCAAACCCCTTCACCATCTCCAGGCTCAATTCACCCAGTACATAGAGCGCATTGACGCCGGCCTTCTTCGCGTAAGCACCGATCTCCGCGTGCAGCTCATCGGCATCGCCGCCCAGTTCACCCATGTCGCCAAGTACCAGCAGCTTCTCGCCCGGCCTTGCCACCAGCACATCGATCGCCGCCTTGACGGATGCCGGATTGGCGTTATAGCTGTCGTCGATAACCAATGCGCCGTTGATGCCGCGTTTCTGTTGCAGCCTGCCCTTGACGCCGGCGAACGACTGCAATCCGGTAACGATGTGAGGGAGAGTTACCCCCATGGCAACCGCAGCAGCCGCTGCCGCCAGGGCATTGGCGATATTGTGTTGTCCGGCGACCGGCAAATCGACCGCAGCCTCGCCCAGCGGCGTTCTCAGTTGCAACTCGCTGCTGTCAGTGTGCAGTTTGAAGCTGGCACTGATATCGGCATCCTTGCTCAGCCCGAAAGTCAGAATCGCGCGGTTACCCGCCAGCGATCTCCAGAGCGGTGCAAAGTCGTCATCCGCATTGATGACGGCCGTGCCGTTTGCGGCCAAACCTTCGAATATCTCGCCTTTGGCTCTGGCGATGCCATCCACCGAGCCGAGCCCGCCCAGATGCGCTGTAGTGGCATTGTTGATGAGCGCCACAGTGGGCCGACCGATGTGTGTCAGGTAGCTGATCTCGCCGAAATGATTCATGCCCATTTCCGCGACGGCATAGCGGTGTTGCTGACGCAGCTTCAGCAGCGTCAATGGCAGACCGATGTCGTTGTTCAGATTCCCTTCAGTCGCCAGCACCAGGTCCTGGCTGCCGGCTGCTGCACGCAAGATGCCGGCCAGCATCTCTTTGACTGTAGTCTTGCCGTTACTACCGGTAATCGCCGCCAGCGGAATACTGAATTTGCTGCGCCAGTGGCCCGCCAGATCGCCCAGCGCCCGGCGCGTATCCTTCACCAGCAAGGCTGACGGGAGGCCGTCCACTGCATGCGAGATCATTGCTGCCGCAGCACCATTGCCAATCGCTGACACAGCGAAATCGTGGCCGTCGACACGCTCACCATGCAAGGCAACGAACAGTTGCCCGGCGTTATCGCCGCGACTATCCGTAGTCACGCAGGTAAACTGCACATCCCCCCCAAGGACCTGGCCTTTGGTCGCTACTGCTGCTTCTGACAAGCGCATCATGACTGCCACTCCTTCAATTTTTCGCTAACCACGGACTGGTCGCTGAATGGATGTTTCACACCGGCGATCTCCTGATAATCCTCATGCCCCTTGCCTGCCACCAGCACCATGTCTCCGGCACCGGCTTGCCCGATAGCCAGGGCGATCGCCTGTGCCCGGTCCGG
>PHCM01000307.1 GCA_002842255.1 Betaproteobacteria bacterium HGW-Betaproteobacteria-2
CACGGTAACTGCCCAGGCCAGCATCCTGAACCAAAGGTTCAAGTGGTAACAGTCTCAAGCGTTTCAGGCTCACCCGCAGATTTGGAGCGCGCACACCACGACTTGATAGACCGCAACCGATGCTAGAGACTAGTTCAAGGAATATATAACCTGAACAATACCGCAGGGAGCAAACTGACAGGCTGGTTTATTGTTGCATTGTGACCAGCCGGTTGAATTGGTCGATGACTCGAATCCTAGAACAATTTACCGCTTGCTGCATCAAGCGCTTCATCAATCTGTTCCTGCATGAGATCGATTCTACGCTTGTAATCGCCGATGTCAAAATTGCCATGTTTGGCACTCAACAGTTCGTGCGTGATATTCAACGCTGCCATGATGGCGATGCGCTCGACGCCGACGATCTTGCCAGTGGCCTGAATATCCTTCATCTTCTTGTCGAGGTAGTTGACGGCCTGCATCAGGCCGGCGCGCTCTTCCTCCGTACAAGACACGGTGAAATCACGCCCCAGGATACTGACGTCAACACCATGCACTTCGCTCATACCGACTCCTCTGGCAATCGCTCGATGATGGCTTCCAGCCGGCTGCTCACCACTTCCACGTTCTCTTTCAGCTTTTTGCTTTCACTTTGCGCCTGCACCAGCTCCTGACGCAAGGCAACATTTTCCGCTCGCAAACCCTGACTCAACTCGATGAGCTTGCTCAGTTTGGCTTCTAGGCTTTTAAGGTCGGCATCCATGCTGGCACTATAATTTGAAAAACCTTGTATGGTCAACAGCTAAGCGAGATTTATGAAAGTAATTAGGCATCTATGAAAAATAATTTTTTGCCGGACAGGAAATGAATAACTTATAATCGCTGCAAGTTGTCAGGTGCCCGACTTTCTTTTCTGAGATTCGGGTGAAACTGGGAAACAGGTGCGTTTCGTTTTTTACAAAACAATTCCTGTGCTGCCCCCGCAACGGTAAACGAGAAAAATCTGCCCAACAGCCACTGTGATGATATTCGTCATGGGAAGGCGGCAAATTTGGTGTATCAGCCAGCTCGTGAGCCCGGAGACCGGCCTGCAACCAAGCATGGAAATACCGCGGGGTGATGGTATGAAACGCGTTGCAGGCTGGTTCGCTCATTGGCAATCTCCCTCTTTCGCTTTCTCAAATCCCGGGGTATTTCTCTTAATGAACTGACACATGCGGGGTCGCATGTGATTAAGGGAAAACAATGAACAGAACCACCATCGCAGGCTTGATTTGCCTGCTCTTTACCACTCCAGTTTCAGCCGCAGATAACATCCATCTCGACGAACTCGTCGTGACCGCCAGCCGCACAGAACAGTCACGCGACAATCTTTTGCGTGATGTCACCGTAATCAGCAGGGAAGAGATCGAGCGTGCCGGCGCCGCTTCACTCCCCGATTTATTGCGCTCACAGCCCGGTGTGCAGATCTCCACCAACGGCGGTGCCGGCACGGCCAGCAGCATCTTCCTGCGTGGCACCAACGACCAGCATCTGGTCGTGCTGGTCGATGGCCTGCGCATCAATTCAGCCACGCTCGGCAGCACCTCATTTGAAACCCTGCCGCTCGGCCAAATCGAACGTATCGAAATCCTGCGCGGCCCGGCTTCCAGCCTGTACGGCGCCGATGCCATCGGCGGTGTGATCCAGATTTTCACGCGCAAGGGCG
>PHCM01000308.1 GCA_002842255.1 Betaproteobacteria bacterium HGW-Betaproteobacteria-2
CTCCCAGGCGTTCAGCATCTCCTTCACCTTCTGTCTCTGCAGATTTTCCTGCGAACCGCAAAGATCACACGGGATGATGGGGAACTGCATGCCGCGCGCATAACTGGCAATGTCCTTCTCCGCGCAATAGGCCAGCGGCCGGATCACCATGAACTCGCCGCGGTTGGTCGCCAGCTTGGGCGGCATGCCCTTCAGCTTTGCCCCGAAGAACATGTTGAGGAACAGTGTCTGCACGATATCGTCGCGGTGATGGCCGAGGGCGATCTTGTTGGCCCCCAGCTCCTGTGCGGTACGGTAGATGATGCCGCGACGCAGGCGGGAGCAAAGCGAACAGGTAGTTTTGCCTTCGGGAATCTTCTCCTTGACGATGGAATAGGTGTCGGCTTCGACAATACGGTATTCCACCCCCAGCTTTTCCAGATATTCCGGCAACACATGCGCAGGAAAGCCCGGCTGCTTCTGGTCCAGATTCATCGCGATCAGCTTGAAGTTGACCGGCGCACGCTCCTGCAATGCCAGCAGGATCATCAGCATGGCGTGCGAATCCTTGCCGCCGCTCATGCATACGAGGATGGTATCGCCGTCCTCGATCATGTTGTAATCGCCGATCGCCTTGCCGGTGGCGCTGATCAGACTATTGCGCAACTTGAGAAAGTTGCCGGAGACGTTGTTGGGGTAATGTTTCATGGCCGCAGTCAAACTACAAAGCAAATGGGAGTGCAATTTTACCGGAAAGGCGGTGATTTGCTGAAAAATCAATCAAATGACCTGGAATTCCGGATCAGTGATCGTTTGGTTGGCGTGAGAAATTGCCGTAATCTGGGGTGTTTTTTTTGCAGATTCTTCTGTGGTTCAAAGATTCAATGATCGTCCGCCATCGACGGCAATCACTTGCCCGGTCATGAACGGTGCGTCTTGAATCAGGAAGCGGACGGCCTTGGCTACATCGTCGCCTTCGCCGATGCGTTTCAGCAGGGTCTGCGAGATGACTCTTTTTCTATAGACCTCATCGAATTGCGGATTGTCTTCCGGCCACATGACAGGGCCGGGAGCTACGGCGTTGACGCGGACATCGGGGGCCATTTCGTGTGCCAGCGATTTGGTCAGGGTGACGAGACCGGCCTTGGCAACGCTGTAGACGACATAGCCTTTTTTCGGGCGTTCCACATGCATATCCGTGATGTTGACGATGCAGCCTTTGGTCTTGGTTAGTTCAGCAGCGGCGGCCTGCGATAGGAACAGCGGCGCTTTCAGGTTGGAGCCGATCAGGTCTTGCCACTGGTCGTCGCCGATATCGCCCAGTTCGGTGGCGTAATAGCTTGAGGCATTGTTGATCAGCACATCGAGACGGCCGAAATGCTGCACGGTTTCTTGCACCAGTTTGGGCAGTACGGCCAGGTTGAGCAGGTCGCCGTGAATGATGGCGACCGAGTTCGGTCGTTGCAGATTGAGTTCGGCTTGCAATGCGCGCGCTTCGGAGGCAGATTGCCGGTAGTGGATCATCAGTTTGGCACCGCCGGCGTGCAGCATTCGGCATATGGCTGCGCCGACGCGTTTGGCGCCGCCGGTGATGAGGATGACTTTATTCTCAAGGCTGTTTTCTGTGCTATCGCTCACGCTGGATTCCAATGAATGCCTTTGTTATCAAAAAATGGCGCTATCAAAATAGGTAGCCAAAAAATCTG
>PHCM01000027.1 GCA_002842255.1 Betaproteobacteria bacterium HGW-Betaproteobacteria-2
AGGTAAGCGGGATCGAACCGCTGACCTCTTGCATGCCATGCAAGCGCTCTCCCAGCTGAGCTATACCCCCGAAAAGAGGCGCAATCTTAAAGACAGCCGCCGAAGTTGTCAACGGTATTCTGCAAAAGATAACAGCGGCGCTGATTGCAGGTGGGTTTAACTATCCCTCAAGTGCATCATTCTTCTTGGATTTTCGCGGTTTCAGCGGCGCAAAAATTTTTTGACCGGTTTCAGCTTGCGCTTGAACTCCACCTTGGCGTTGTACACATGGAACGGAATCCGCTGCAGCAAACCAAAATCCCGATGCATGCCTGCCATGTAGATTTGCATGAAACGGTCACGGCCGGTGCCATGCAATTTGTTGCAGATGCGAGTGAGGTCCGAGATGCGTTTGGATAAGGCAGTGCCACGCAGGTAGAAATGCGCGCGACCGGTATCGATCAGTGAAAAAGCAAGTCTGCCGTCGGCTTGCAGCTTGACCAGGATATTGCCGCCGGAAAGGTCACGGAAGAACGCCCCGCGACCATGCATCAGCAGCAGATAGCCGGCCAGTTGTCTGTAAATCGCTTCAGGTGTGATGCCCTGATACTCCGTTGCGCCATCAGCAAAGGCGGAGAAGATATCGCGTACCGAAAAATCTGCGGCGACATATTCACAGATGTAGTAATTCTTCGTCAGCGTGTTGTCGCCGATCTGCTCGAAATAGGCGACGGGGCGGGCGGTTTCGATGCCGCGGCGCAGCAGTTCGCTGGCGCCGTTCCAGCTGCGCAGGGCTTTGGAAGGCTTGAAGCGGTCCAGCAGCTTTTTGTGCGGATGCATGCGCACCGGTTGTTTGATGACCAGTTTCCTTGTCGGGTCGCGTGGGTCCGGAATGGTCCAGATGGCGTTGCGCGCCTTGCGCAGGATGGTTTCTTTCGGCGGTGCGCCGATCAGCGCCGGGTCCAATCTGTCCCGCAGCAGCTGGGCTTCCTTAGTGTCGGAGGCCAGTATCGCGCCGCGCCAGCCGTCCTTGCGATAAAGAAAATGCGTCTTGTCGGTATGCGCATGCAGTGCCAGATCAGGAATCAGCTTTGCGTCAGGATTGACCGTCACCCGGCGATCCTTGGGCCAGCAGAGGTAAACCGGAGACTCGGTGGCGAAATCGACCGGTTGCGACAAGACCTTGCCATCGCGGGTAATACAGATCGCCTGTGCCAGATCACTCCCGGAATAGATGTCCTGCAGCGCGGCCGCACGGCCATTGATCGTCCAGACGGCATGGATCAGTTGATTCTCATTGCTGAAGGCGTGGACCTCCAGTCCGTTGGCGTCATCCAGACAGGCTTCATAGAAGCTGCCGGGGATCAGTCTGGCGAAGGTTTTATAGGCATGGAATGCCGGACGGATCCTGAATTCCTTGCCCAGCACGCTCGCATAATGCGTGATGCGCTCCAGTTTCGGGTAAGCCTCGACACCATCATCGATCAGCCCCTCACGATGGCAGATGAGCGGGCCCCAGCCGGCATGATGCAGTGCGCCGGAAGCAGCGCAGAGCAGCATATAGCGGGCAAGGTAATCAGCCTGTTTCTGCTCACCGTCCGCCAGAATGCGGTGGATACGCGGCAGGGTCCAGAAGGCGGACGGGGAGTGCAGAACCGGCACACCGAAGTGCTGGCCGATCTCCTGCAGGACGAAGGCTTTTTTGACCAGCCGGAAGCCACCCAAGGGCGCCAGGCGATGGCCCAGTATCTTGTGGTCATCGCGCTCCGGTTCGGTGCAGCGCTCGGAAAACAGGTTGTCCGTGTGAATGTCCGGTAACTGATTGCGGCTTTTCAGGATGGCCAGCAGGCCTATATTGTAGGGCGGTTCGAAATCGGTGACATTGGGGCCGGCGAGCTTGATGTTCGCGGCCTTTGCCTCGTTGTACGCAATTCCCCAGGCATTGATGAAGCCGTCCAGCGTGTATCCGGCCCAGCGTTTGCGGTTGATGGTGGAGCCGATCTCGAGCATCTCGATGCGGCTGCCAAAGCGCTGCAGGGTATCGGCAACGAAGTTGCGCCATTCGTCCTGTGCCTCCGTCTCATGCATCGCTTTTGCCGCAGCGAACGGCTGTACCAGATGCAGCATGACATTGAAATCATGGGCGATCAGTTTTTCAAGAAAGCGCGCCACATGATTATCGGTATCGCCATAAGTGAAATCGAGCCGGACCTGACGTATGTCAAGCTCCTGCAGATAGCCGATGACCTTGTCGTCAATGGCCGGGTCTGCTGCCGTCGCCACACCTATGCCGGCGAAATCCGCGGGCACATATTGCCCGCCCGGCGGCTGATAGCCCTTTTTTGAGCGCAATTTTCCACTCAGCATATAGGCAAGATTCGCGCGAACGAACTGCCACATTGGGTTGGGATGAGGTACGTGTTTCAAATCGTCAGCTTGCCGTATCGGGTGATGGAAGTCTTTGTCTTAGCCGCGAGTGTTGGATTGCGCGTCAAACTGGGTCAGGTCGACGCGTAGTTGCGGTTGCCAGCCTGCCTTGCGATGTTCTGCCACGACATTGGTGAAAACGCCGCCGCGTACGTAGAACTTGGCGGTCAGGCGCATGAATTTGGGATTTGTTGCTGCGACCAGGTCATCCAGGATGCGGTTGGTGACGGCTTCGTGGAAGCAGCCTTCATCGCGGAAGGACCACATGTAGAGCTTCAGGCTCTTCAGTTCGACGCATTTCTGGTCAGGGATGTAATCCAGATAGAGCACGGCGAAATCCGGCTGGCCGGTCTTCGGACAAAGGCAGGTGAACTCCGGAATTTCCATGTGGATATGGAAATCACGCTCTGGTTTCGGGTTGTCGAAGGTTTCAAGCGTCTTGCTGGGTTGACTGGACATAATGGCTACCGTATAAATCTATAAATGGTCGAAAAACGACATTATACAGCCACTAACAATAAGCTTGCCGCCCAAAAGCACGACTGAAAATTGCGCCTGACCCATCTCAAACTTGCCGGATTCAAATCTTTCGTTGATGCGACCACTCTGCATCTGCACGGCCAACGGGTCGGTGTCGTCGGCCCCAACGGTTGCGGCAAGTCGAATGTCATGGAGTCCATTCGCTGGGTGCTGGGTGAGTCCAGTGCCAAGGAGATGCGTGGTGATTCCATGCAGGATGTCATCTTCAATGGCTCATCCAATCGCAAGGCCATCTCCCGCGCCAGCGTGGAACTGATCTTCGATAACAGTCTGGGTGGTGCCAGCGGCGAGTGGTCGCAGTACGCCGAGATATCGGTCAAACGCGTCATCGAGCGCGACAAGGGTTCCAGCTATTACATCAACAATACACCGGTGCGCCGTCGCGATGTTGCCGACCTGTTCCTCGGCACCGGCCTCGGCGGCCGTGCCTACGCCATCATCGGTCAGAACACCATTTCGCGCATCGTCGAGGCCAAGCCGGAAGAGCTGCGCGTGTTCCTGGAAGAGGCCGCCGGCATCTCCAAATACAAGGAGCGCCGTCGCGAGACCGAGTTGCGGCTGCGCGACACGCGCGAGAATCTGTTGCGGGTCGAGGATATCCGCCAGGAGATCGACAAGCAGATCGTCCGTTTGGAAGCGCAGGCCGTCGTCACCCAGCAATATCATCAGCTGCAGACAGCGCTCAAACGTGCACACGGGCAGCTTTGGCTGCTAAAGAAGCGCGATGCTGGCGCGTCCTGGGAAAAGACCCGGCGTCAGGTGGAAAAGCTGGTCAATGACCTCGAAGCGCAGATGGCCAACTTGCGCAAGACCGAGAGCCAGCTGGAGACCTTGCGACAGCAGAACTTTGCTGCCAACGAGTCAGTGCAGCAGGCGCAAACGCAATACTACGAGACCAATGCCGAAGTCTCAAACCTGGAACAGCAGGTCAAGCATACGCAGGAGGCGCGCGAACGCCTGAATCTGCAATTGCAACAGATCGCCACGCAATCGGAAAAACTTGAGACGCAGAGAAAAAACCTGGACGCCAGTCTTGCTGAAGAATTGCAGAAGCAGGCGCAGGCGGATGCCGAAGAACAACAATCCAGCGAAAGTCTGGCGCAATTGAAGGACGGGCTGCCTGTACTGGAAGCCGCGTTTTCTGCCAGTCAGCGACAGTTGGCCGAGGCGCAGAAGGCGCTGACTGAAATCGAGCAGGCCGTGCGGCTGGAAAACACGCAACTCGGCTATGCCGACCGCAATATCGAAGAATTGCAGCATCGTCTGCAACGACTGCAAACGGATATGCAAAGTCTGCAGTTGCCGGATATGGCCGGTCTCGAGGATGCCAACCGGACGCTGGCTGCCATGCAGCAGCAACTGGCAAAGACCGAGCAGGCCATTGCGGAAGCGCGAACCCGCGAACAGGAGCAGACCGAGGTGATCCGCGTGTTGCGTCAGCAGCAGCAGGATGGGCAAGCCCGGGTTGCGCAGGTCGAAGCGCAGATCCATTCATTGCAGAAGATCCAGCAATCCATCGGCCATGAAGCGAAAATCGACGACTGGCTGAAGCAGCACGGCTTGCAGAACGCAGAACGGCTGTGGCAGAAGATTACTATCGCCAGCGGCTGGGAAACCGCACTGGAAGCGGCGCTGGGTGCCAGACTGAATGCCATTCTCGGTAGCGACAATCTGCATGGCGATTTGTCGCGCCCGCATGCCACGGTAGTGCTGGCCGAGACCGGGGGTGCCGGGAAAGTCGGCGATATTACCTCCGGATTCCAGCCGCTAAGCTCGGTGATCGAGCAGATGGCGCCTGAGGTCAGCGGTGTGCTGCAGGACTGGCTGCAAGGCATTTATATGCTGGAGGATGCCGTGCAGGCGGCGCAGCTGCGTCAACAGCTTGCGCCCGGAGAGTTGCTGGTCAGCGCCAAGGGGGATATCTACAGTCGCTGCAGTCTGACGCTCTACAGCCCGCAGAGTGCATTGCATGGCGTGCTGGAGAGGCAGCGCGAATTGGAAGCCTTGCAGGCATCACTGCCGCAGGTGCAGGAAACCGTTGCCGGATTGAGTGCTCAGCTGAAACAGGCAGAGGAGGGCATGCAGCAATTGCGGCAGACGCTGCATGAGCTGCAGCAGAATTTGCGCAACGACGGCCAGCAGGAGCATCAGCTCAAACTCGAAATCCAGCGACAGGAACAGCAATTGCAACACGCGCAGGAGCGCTCCAAGGCGATTGCGGAAGAGCAGGCAACACTGCAGGACAGGATCGAGACTGCGGTTCAGCACAAGCAGGATCTGCTGATGAAGCTGCAGCAGGCTGAGCAGCAGCAGCCTGTGCGCAAGTCGGAGTTCGAGCACGCACAAAAGCAGCGGGAACAGGCGCAGACGGTATTGAACCGCGCCCGGCAGGAGTTGCAGAATGCCGAACATGTGTTGCAGGAAAAGGTATTTGGTAAAAAATTAATTATTAATAATATCAATCAGATAAAGTTAAATATTAATTCTACATATGAAGAAATTCAGGCACTGGCGCAGCGTCAAAAAGAGTCCAGCGAGCTGCTCGATGCAGCAAAAATGGAAGGGCTAAAGGCCAATCTGGATCGTGCGCTTTCACTCAAGCAACAACGTGAAGCCGCCTTGGCGGAAGCCAGAAACAATCTTGTGCAGGCAGAGTCAGCGTTGCAGGATCAGGAACGCAATCGTATGCAGAATGAGCAGATGCTGCATCCCTTGCGCGACAAGCTTGAGCAATCACGGTTGCTGGAACAGGAAGCCCGCCTGCATTTTGAGCAGTGTTCAACCGAATTGGCAGCATTGAACCTGAACGAGGCTGAACTGACAGCGGACCTGCCAGCATCGGCCAAAGTGCCGGGACTGGAGCAGCGGGTCGCTACGCTGGAAACAGAAATCGAGGCGCTGGGTGCTGTTAATCTGGCGGCGATACAGGAACTGAACAGCGAGCGGGAACGCAAACAGCATCTGGATAGCCAGTCGCAGGATCTGAACGAGGCGATCGCGACGCTGGAAGATGCCATCCGCCGGATCGACCGCGAAACCCGCAGCCGCCTGCAACAAACGTTCGATGAGGCCAACCGGCATTTTGCCGAGCTGTTCACGCTATTGTTCGGCGGCGGGCAGGCCAGACTGGAGTTGCTGGGTGATGAGATACTGGATACCGGCATGCAGGTCTTCGCGCAGCCGCCGGGCAAAAAGAACAGCACGATACATCTGCTGTCCGGCGGTGAGAAGGCGCTTACGGCACTGGCATTGGTGTTTGCCTTGTTCCGCCTCAATCCGGCGCCGTTCTGCCTGATGGACGAAGTGGATGCACCGCTGGATGACAGTAATACGGAGCGCTTTTGCAATCTGGTAAAAAAAATGTCCGAGCGCACACAGTTTTTATTTGTGAGCCATAATAAAATAACCATGGAAATGGCACAGCAACTGATAGGCGTGACGATGCAGGAGTCCGGCGTGTCGCGTATCGTTGAAGTGGATATTGAAGCCGCCATGCGCATGCATGATCAAGTGATGGCCTGAGGCTGGAGAAGAGTGAATAGACATGAGTGATTTACAACTGGCTTTGCTGGTACTGGGCGCAATCATCATTTTTGCGGTCGTCGCGTTCAATTGGTGGCAGGAGCGCAAGCTCCGGAATGAAGCGGCTGAGCATTTTGAAGCGCCAGGCAGCGATGTGCTGATGGACGAGGAGTTTCAGTTTGATCCGGAAGCGATCTTGCGTGAGGAATCCCAGGATCTGAGCAAACTGGCGGCGGATGATTTTGATGCGCTGAGTTTTGATGAGGAACGTCGTGCTGTTGATGAGCAACAAGATGTTGCCCTCAAAGAACAGACTTACGAAGAATTTGAAGCAGATGTCGCTATGGCCGCGCAGCCAGCTGAGCCTGAATCCACAGAGGCAAATAAGGTTGTCGTGCCTGAGGAGTTCGAGCCCGTAGGCACGAGCGACTCCGAGCCACCGAAGTTCTACGAAGAGCATGTCTGGCAGAGTGATGCGCTGGGTGACCAGGTATCACCAGCCGATCAGGAAGCCATGGAACAGGCCGAACTGATCAGGGAGGCCGGCTTCGATGAGCCGTTGAGTTCACCCGAATCAACGGCCGGGGCGGCTGCAACAGCAGCCGGCTCAGCCAGGGATGTCGTCACCCTGAGCCCGGATATCGACTCGCGCGTGGACCTGATTGCAGTGCTTTACCTGCCGCAGGCCGTGACGGGCGATAAGGTGCGTGAATTTCTCATGACGGTCACCGATATCGACAAACCCAAGTTCCTGCATGGCCTGGACGCCGAAGGCGTGTGGCGACTGATAACGCCGGAGCAGGATGCAAGCAGCTTCAGCAAGATGACCTGTGCCGTGCAGCTGGCAGACCGCTCCGGTTTCATCTCGAGAAATGCGTTGAATCGTTTTCAGCACGAAGTGGATCGTATCGGTCACAAGCTGAATGCGCAGATCGAATGGCAGAGCAATGGCGATCCCTGGCAGCAGGCCAGTGAGCTGGACCAGTTCTGTATCGATGTCGACAAGATGGTCGGATTCCATCTGGTTCAGGGCGAAAACGGACCATTTACAGGTACCAAGTTCCGCGGTCTGGCAGAGGCGAATGGCCTTGTCCTTGGCGAGGATGGCGGTTTTCACAGTGAAAATGATCTGGGACATCGCCTGTTTTCTGTCGTCAACCGCGAAAATTATCCTTTCAGCCAGGCCATGCTGCGCACTTCGGTGATCCATGGCGTGACTTTCCAGCTGGATATCCCGCGTGTGCGCAACTGCTCGGAAGTGTTCAACCAGATGGTGCTGACTGCCAGACAGATGGAAAGCAGCCTCGGCGCCACGCTGGTGGATGACAACCAGCGTCCTTTGGGCGAAATGCAGATCGAGAAGATACGCCAGCAACTGAAAGTCATACACGCCAAGATGGTGGCGCGCGGCATCATTCCCGGCAGCGCGTCTGCCTTACGTCTGTTCTCCTGAGTCAAATGCAAAGTCCCGAACAAACTGCGCAGCAGATCGCCGCATTGCGCCAACTTATCCGTCAGTACGATCATGAATATTATGTGCTGGACATGCCATCGGTACCGGACAGCGAATATGACCGCCTGTTCCGTGAACTACAGGCGCTGGAGCAGGCACATCCGGAGCTGGTCACCAGCGATTCGCCGACACAGCGCGTAGGCGGTACACCACTGCCGGAACTGGAGGCAGTGCGTCATCGCGTTCCCATGCTCTCGATCGAAACCGAGACCGACATCACGCCGGAAGGCGCCCGGGCATTTGATGCCAGAACGCGCAAGAAACTGGGCTTGAGCGACAATGACCCGCCGGTTGAATACGCCGCCGAGCTCAAGTTTGATGGTCTGGCCATCAGCCTGCGCTACGAAAACGGCCTACTGGTGCAGGCCGCGACCCGTGGCGATGGCGAGGTCGGTGAGGATGTGACACAGAACATCCGCACCATCCGACAGATTCCATTGCGGCTTGAAGGCCCGACGCCCGAAGTGCTTGAGGTGCGCGGCGAGGTCTACATGAGCCGTCCCGACTTCGAGCGATACAACGCCAGGCAACGTGCGCAGGGCAAGCCGACTCTGGTCAACCCGCGCAACGGTGCAGCCGGTGCCGTGCGTCAGCTGGATTCCCGATTGACAGCCCAGCGGCTTTTATCCTTTTTTACTTATGGCCTTGGTGAAACCAAGGGCTGGGAGGTGCCTGCACGGCACAGCGAACTGCTGGATGCTTTGCAGTGTTTCGGTTTCCCCGTTTGTGCCGAACGCATCGTCGGTCTGGGGCCTGAGCCACTGGTGCAGTTCCACCGGAACGTCGCGGCCAAGCGTGACAGCCTGCCGTACGATATCGACGGCGTCGTCTACAAGGTTAATCTGCTGGCCTTGCAGCGCGAACTAGGCTTCCGCAGCCGGGAGCCGCATTGGGCGGTAGCGCACAAATTCCCGGCGCAGGAAGCCCTGACCGAATTACTGGCGATCGATGTACAAGTCGGTCGCACAGGTGCCATCACGCCGGTGGCAAGGTTGAAGCCGGTTTTTGTCGGTGGTGTGACGGTGACCAACGCCACCTTGCATAATCAGGACGAGATCGACCGCAAGGATGTGCGTGTGGGAGACACGGTCAGCGTACGCCGGGCAGGGGATGTGATTCCGGAAGTGGTGGGGGTAGTGAAGGACCGGCGCCCGCCAGGTTCCGTACCCTACAATCTGCTGGAAGCCATCGGCCACCATTGCCCGGTCTGCGGCTCTCATGTCATCCGTCAGGAAGATGAGTCGGTGGCGCGCTGTACCGGCGGATTGTTCTGCTCAGCCCAGCGCAAGCAGGCGATCCTGCACTTCGCCTCGCGCCGCGCCATGGATATCGAAGGTCTGGGCGAGAAGCTGGTGGACCAGTTGGTCGATGCCGAACTGGTGCATACGCTGGCCGATATTTACAAGCTGGATAGCCAGACATTGGCGGGGCTGGAGCGCATGGCCGAAAAATCGGCGCAGAACATCATAGACGCACTGCAGAAAAGCAAGAAGACCACGCTGGCGCGCTTTATCTATGCCTTGGGGATCCGCAATGTAGGTGAAGCGACCGCCAAGGATCTGGCCAAATATTTTGGTAGTCTGCAGGGCCTGCTGGAAGCGGATGCGGAGAAATTGCAGCAGGTGCCGGATGTTGGCCCGGTTGTGGCGGACTCCATCGTGCAGTTCCTGGGTGAAGCCCATAACCGTGAAGTCATCAATGCGCTGATCGCAGCCGGCATTCACTGGGAAGATGGTGCAGGAACCCCTGCCGACGGGGTGTTCAACGGCAAGACCCTGGTGCTGACCGGCACCTTGCCCAATATGTCGCGTGACGAAGCCAAGGCCTTGATTGAAGAGGCCGGCGGCAAGGTGGCAGGCAGTGTCTCGCGCAAGACGGATTACGTGGTTGCCGGCGCTGAGGCTGGCAGCAAGCTGGAAAAAGCCCGGGAACTGGGCGTTACGATCATCGATGAAGCGGCTTTATTGGAGTTATTATCAAATTGAATCAGACACAAAGTCATTTGCCGCGATTAATAGATATTGCAAGGCAAGCGGGCAAGGCCATCATGCAGGTCTATGCCGGCACCATCGATGTCGAGAACAAGAGTGACAATTCACCGCTGACACAGGCCGACCTGGCCGCGCATCGCATCATCGAGGCTGGTCTGAAGCAACTGACACCGGATATCCCGGTGCTTTCAGAGGAGTCCGCTGATATTCCCTACACCACCCGATCTCAATGGCAACGCTACTGGCTGGTCGATCCGCTGGACGGCACGCGTGAATTCATTAAGCGCAACGGTGAGTTCACGGTCAACATTGCCCTGATCGAGGGCAGCAAAGCCACGGTCGGCGTGGTGTATGCACCGGCCATGGGCTTGCTGTATTACGCAGATGAAAATGGAGCTTATAAACAGCAGGACGGTCATGCGGCCGTGGCCATCAAGGCGCGGGAACTGAACCCCGAGGACATCACGATTGCAGGCAGCCGTTCGCATGCCGATGCCCGGTTGCAGCAGTTCGTCGAAAACATCGAAAAGAAACTTTCCCCGGTAAAACTAATCCCTATGGGTAGTTCATTGAAGATTTGCATGGTCGCCGAAGGCGCTGCTGATCTCTACCCAAGACTGGGGCTGACCTCCGAATGGGATACGGCCGCTGCCCAGTGTGTGCTGGAAAGGGCAGGTGGCTCGCTGCAGGATACCCAGGGCAAACCCTTGCTATATAACCGCAAGGAATCCTTGCTAAACCCGGAGTTCTTTGCCGGCGGGGCAACACCACATGACTGGGGTCAGTACCTGCAGTAATCAAATGTAAGGCTGCGGCCATATTGGCGACCAATGCGCATCAATGACGTTTTCGGTTCTGAGTCAACCTGATTCCGGGAGCTCAAGGGTCAAACAGAAAGGTTAGCCAGCATGCATATCGCCAAAAAACCGGATATTCCATCTTCAGAAATCACGCCTCGTGAAGTATTTGAGAATCGCCGTGAATTCCTCAAAGCCGCAGGCTTCAGTGTGGCGGCCGGAGCCATTTCCAGCATGCTGCCGCCAGTTGCGCTTGCTGCGAACGAGCGGCAGAAGATAGCCGGGTTCAGCAAGACAGCTTATGGCAAGGATGAGAAGCTGACCAGCTATGAAGACGTCACCACCTACAACAACTTCTACGAGTTCGGCACCGACAAAGGCGACCCTGTCGTCCATGCCAGGCTGTTCAAACCGAGACCATGGACCGTTTCGATTGAAGGCGAGGTAAAAAAGCCCAAACAGATCTCGATCGAGGACATCTTCAAGATCGCGCCGCTGGAAGAACGCATCTACCGCATGCGCTGTGTTGAAGGCTGGTCCATGGTCATCCCCTGGGTTGGTTTGCCGCTTGCCAATCTGATTAAATATGCCGAGCCGACCGCCAACGCCAAGTATGTCGAATTCGTTTCACTGGCTGACCCGCGGCAGATGGCCGGCGTGCGTATCCCTGTGCTGGATTGGCCTTATACCGAAGGTTTGCGCATGGATGAAGCCATGCATCCGTTGACCATCATGGCAGTTGGTCTTTATGGTGAAGTGCTGCCCAACCAGAATGGTGCACCCATGCGCCTGGTTGTGCCGTGGAAATACGGCTTCAAGGGCGGCAAGTCCATCGTCAGGATTCGTTTTACCGAGCAGATGCCGGTCTCGACCTGGATGAAAGCCTCGCCAAAGGAATATGGCTTCTATGCCAACGTCAATCCCAAGGTTTCGCATCCGCGCTGGAGCCAGTCATCCGAACGGCGCATCGGCGGCGGTCTGCTGTCGCCACGCATCAAGACCCAGTTGTTCAACGGCTATGCTGATGAAGTAGGGCAGTTATAC
>PHCM01000309.1 GCA_002842255.1 Betaproteobacteria bacterium HGW-Betaproteobacteria-2
ACTGCTGCCTGAGCCTAAACCCGAACCGAAGCCTGAGCCCAAGCCGGAGCCAAAAGCTGACATCGAGGTAAAGAAAGAACCGCCCAAGCCTGAGCCGCCGAAACCGAAGGAAGAGCCCAAAAAGCCTGAGGTGAAGAAACCCGAGGTCAAAAAGCCGCCGGTAGTGAAAAAGCCACCGCAGGATGATGCTTTGGAGAAATTGAAGCAGGCCATGCTGGAGGATCAGCCCAATCTGGACAGCAGTGCCGCACCTGCCGGCCCACCGGCCATGTCTGCTGCGCAGCAGGGCGAGATTGATAAATATGGTGCCTTACTTGAGTCAATCATTAAGCCCAGGATTAATAATCAGCTGTGCGGAACTGGAAAACCTGTGCTTGAATACCAAATAGTTCTCATGCCAACAGGGGATTTGCTAGGCGAACCCAAGCTTCTTTCAAGCAGTGGAATCGGGGCATGTGATGAAGCAGTTTACCGGGCTATCAAGCTTTCTAGTCCTTTGCCGAAACCGCCGCCGAGTATATTGCAGGGATCAAGAGAATTAAACCTTAAGTTTCGGCCAAATGATTAATTACTTCTTTTGTGAATAAGGGAACTTTGGATATATGTGGCCTACTAATTCAACTATGAGCAAAATTCTGGATCGACTGCGGTTATTCTTTGGTGCACTGATGCTTTGCTTGCCGTTCGGCAGTCAGGCGGCACTCACTATCGAAATCGTCGGTGGCGCGGCTCAGCAGATTCCGATTGCGATCGTGCCGTTCACTCAGCCATCAGGTCTTTCCATCAAGGAGCAGGATGCGGTCGCCAATGTGATTGGCGCCGATCTGCGCCGAAGCGGGCTTTTCAGGGTGCTGGAAACGCGTGGTGTGGCCAATCAGCCCAAGGATATCTCGGAAGTGCGTTATCCTGAATGGGCTGCGTTGCAGGCGCAGGCCTTGACCATTGGCAGCATCGAGACGCTACCGAACAATCGTCTGAAAGTCACTTTCCGTTTGCTCGATGTACTGAAGCAAACGCAGCTGGTCGGCATGGAATACAACATCGCACCCAATCAACTGAGAATGACAGCACACAAGATTGCGGACGTGATCTATGAAAAACTCACTGGCGAGCAGGGTGTCTTTGCCACGCGGGTGACTTACGTCTCCAAGATCGGCAATCGCTACACGCTGCAGGTTGCAGATGTCGATGGTTTCAATCCGCAAACCATCGTCTCTTCCGCCGAGCCTATCATCTCGCCAAAGTGGTCACCGGATGGCACAAAAATCGCTTATGTTTCCTTTGAGAAAAAGAAGCCGATCGTCTATGTGCAGTCGCTGGTATCCGGCCAACGCTATGTGCTGGCCAATTTCAAGGGAAACAACAGTGCGCCGGCATGGTCACCGGACGGCAAGAAGCTGGCCATCGTGCTCACACATGGTGCAAATTCGCAGGTGTATTCCATCAATGCCGATGGTACCGGCCTGAAGCAATTGACCAGAAGTAGTGCCATTGATACCGAGCCGGTCTGGTCGCCGGATGGGCAGCACATTTACTTTACGTCTGACCGAGGCGGGTCGCCGCAGATTTATCGCATTGCTGCCTCCGGCGACAATCCGCAGCGCGTGACCTATGAAGGCAGTTACAATGTATGTCCGCGTATATCACCGGATGGCAAGTCGCTGGCCTTCATCCGGC
>PHCM01000028.1 GCA_002842255.1 Betaproteobacteria bacterium HGW-Betaproteobacteria-2
CTTTTGCACAAAACAATGTGCTGGCAGTCGTGGTGTTTGCCTTGATTGTCGGCATCGCGCTGGTGATGGGCGGCGAGCGTTACCGCCAGATCCATCAGCTGTTGCAGGAGTTCCTCGAACTGAACATGCGCATCGTCGGCTGGGTCATGGTCATCGCGCCGCTCGGCATCATGGCACTGCTGATTAAGCTGACGGCAACCCAGGATCTGGCCATGTTCGCAACCCTGGGCAAGTTTATCGCGATTGTCCTGGGCACTACCATGCTGCATGGTCTTCTGGTGCTGCCTCTGCTGCTTTATCTGTTTACCGGAATGACGCCGCTGACCTTTTTCCGCGGCTCGCGTGAAGCACTGATTACGGCGCTGGCAACCAGTTCCAGCGCGGCTACCTTGCCGGTCACCTTGCGTTGCGTGGAGCAGAACCTTGGGGTCAAGCGCGATGTTGCCGGTTTTGTCGCGCCGCTTGGAGCCACTATCAATATGGATGGTACTGCTCTTTATGAGGCGGCGGCGGCGTTGTTCATTGCCAATCTGGTAGGCATCGAACTCAATCTGATTCAGCAGATCGTGGTATTCCTGACAGCCATGATTGCCGCTATGGGCGCGCCCGGCATTCCCAGTGCCGGCATGGTGACCATGGTCATGGTATTGCAGGCGGTCGGTCTGCCAGCCGAGGCGATTGCTATCCTGTTGCCGATAGACCGGGCGCTGGATACTTTCAGAACCGCAGTCAATGTGGAAGGCGATATGGTGGGTAGCCTGATCGTTGATAAACTGGTCAATGATGAGCCGGTGAATCCTGATCCGGCTGCCTGATTTGTAAAGCAGCCGCGCTTTACCTGCATTATTTTTCTTTTGCCAGTTGCTGGCGGAATTCCTCCAGCTTTGCCTCGTAATCTTCAGCCTCGCCAAAGTCCAGAAAGCGCGCATAGCGTGCGTGGGTGCCCAGCACCTTGCGCGCATGCTTGATCGGGCAGAAATATTGTTCGGTGCGCGCCACAATCTCGCTGATGTAGGCAATCATGCCGCTGCCGTAGGCACAGTAGGTGCAGTGGAATTTCTCGATGAAATTCAGGTAGTTCAGCTGTTGTCGGTCGAAGATGATGTAGTCGCTGCGCCGCACTCGTTTGATGCCGTAGATGGGGAAACAGGTGAACTGGTAGAAGCTGATGAAAATGTCGGCGATCACCAGTGGCACGATCATGCTGTAGATGATGGGCCCGGTGATCAGGTTGAGCGGGCGGTAGATGACCAGCCAGCGGAAGAAGTTGGTCTTCATCCTGCTGTGCGCTTCCCGCACGGATTTTTCGAACTCGACGCGTTTACCCTTGATCTGGAAATAGATGCTGGACGGCTGCTCGCTGAGCGCCGTGCGTAGTTCATCCTCCAGCGCAGTGATCTGTTCCAGCAGTTGCTGCACACGGTTATTCATGGAATTCCCCTTGATAGTTATCCAGCAGCAACGGGAAATTCCGTCGGTTGTCAGGTACCGGATGGTGTTTTGTGTTTAAAGCGCTGCTGACCATGAGTTGCCAGTGAGTAGACCGCCGGCACCACGATCAGCGTCAGCAACGTGGATGAGATCATGCCGCCGATGACGGCAACTGCCAGCGGCCCGTTGGTCTCGGCGCCAGCGCCCAAGCCCAGCGCGGCCGGTAGCAGCGCCAGAATCACGGTGAGCGAAGTCATCAGCACCGGCCGCAGCCGGATCGGGCAGGCCTGACGCAGGGCGTCGTCGATCTCAGTGCCTTTTTCCCGCAACTGGTTGGTCAGGTCGACCAGCAGGATGGAGTTCTTCGCCACCAGGCCGATCAGCAGCACCATGCCGATCATGGAGAAGATGTTGAGTGAGTTGCCGGTCAGCAGCAAAGCCAGTACGCCGCCGATGACCGCCAGCGGCTGGGCGACCATGACGATCAACGGTTGCAGGAAGGAGTTGAACTGGCTGGCCAGTACCATGTAGAGCAGGATTAACGCCAGCGCAAAGACGAAGACCATGTTCTTGACGGTCTTCGCCATTTCCTCCGCCTCGCCGATCAGGCGGATGGTGTAGCCGGGCGGCAGGATCTCGCTGGACAACTGATTGACATTGGCGACTGCCTGATCCAGCGGAATGCTCGGACTGGCGTAGAGTGTCGCCGCATATTGCAGGTCGAAGCGGCCGATGACGGCCGCCCCCAGCGATTGCTTGAAGGTGACCACGGAATCCAGACGCACCAGCCCGCCATCGCCGCTGCGCAGGAAGATCTTTTTCAGGTCCTCGGGCTGCGTCAGGCTGCCTTCTCTGGCCTTGATGCGGATGTTGTAGCGTTGACCGTCGCCCGGTTCGTCATTGAAGCTGGCGATATCGATGCCACCGCTGTAAAGGCTGATGGCGGTGGCGATGTCGCGCGCCGTGATGCCGAGGCTGGCAGCGCGCACACGATCGACCGTCATGACCAGTTGCGGCAGGTCGAGTTCGATATCAACATCGACCCGGCCCATGCCCGGCATCTCCGAAAGCCGTTGTTGCATGGTCTTGGCAACGGTGCCGACCTGTTCCAGATTGTCGCCGGACAGGTTGAACTGAAGTTTTTCCGAGCGCTGGCCACCGACGATGGCGATCGGTGCAGGGAAAGCGCGCACCCCGGGAATCTGTTCCAGCTGTTCCCGAAGTCTGTTCATCAGTTCCTGCTGACTCATGCTGCGTTCGTCGCGTTCTTTCATGCGGATATTGGCGTTACCCGTGTTGACCTGACCCTGGGCGCCAAAGCCGATGGTCGTGAAATAGCTGGCGATCTGATCCGGATAGCCAGCCAGGATATCCTCGATCATGTTGAGACGGGTCTCGGTGTATTCCAGACTCGAACCGAGCGGCGTTTTGAACGAGATACGGAACCGGCCTTCATCTGCTTCCGGCACGAACTCCTTGCTGACCTGCGCGAACAGAAAGCCGCTGGACAACACGATGAGCGTCGTCACGAAAACCACTTTCCAGCGATGCACTAGCGCCCAGCCCAGGCTTTTGGCATAAAACGCATCCATGCGATGGAAGAATCTGTCCAGCAGATTGTAGAGCTTGCCGTGCTGGGTCTCGACCCTCAGATAGCGCGAACAGAGCATGGGCGTCAGGGTTAACGAGACGAATAGGGAGACCAGTACGCCAAAGGTGACGACGACGGCAAAGGATTTGAAGAACTGACCGATGATGCCATCCATGAAGATCACCGGGGCAAAGATGCAGACCAGCGACAGCGTAGCGGCCACCACGGCAAAGGCGACCTCGCGGCTGCCGTTGATGGCTGCAGACATGGCAGTGGCGCCCGGCATCTCCCGATGACGGAAGATGTTCTCCAGCACGACAATAGCGTCATCCACGACGACACCGATCAACAGCAACAGCGCGAGCAGCGTCATGGTATTGAAGGTGAAACCGGAGAAGTACATGACTGCGACCGCGCCCAGCAGGGAGACCGGGATCGCAGTGGCAATGATCAGGGTGGATCGCAGCGAACGCAGGAACAGCCAGACGATGAGAGCGGCCAGCAGGGTGCCTTCGATCAGGTGTTCCTGCAGGGATTTGACGATCTCCTTGATGAAGATGGAGTCATCGGTCGAGATGTCGATGAACATGCCCGGTGGCAGATTGGGCCGGATATCCTCGTCGACACGCCTTTTGACTTCATCGATAATCTCCACCGTATTGGCGTTGGATACCTTGATGATGCCGATACCGACAGTCGGCTGGCCGTTGTAGTGGGCAACCTGCCGCTGATCCTCCAGCCCGTCCTCCAGTTCCGCAATGTCCTTCAGCTTGATCGGCGAGCCGTCGCGATAGGTGACGATCATGTCTTCCAGATCGCGCAGATTGTGATATTCGAGGTCCAGTTTCAGCAGCTGTTCTGCTTTTTCGCCGACCAGAAAGCCGCCCGGTAACTGCACGTGCTCGTTGTTGAAGGCGGTGATGAGATCGTTGGCGACGATATTGTAGGCTGCCATCCGTTCGGGAATGACGTTGATGCGGATACGACGGTCGCGACGGCCGCCGAGGCGGACTTCGCCTACGCCCTTGATCGTCTCCAGCTTCTTCTTGACGACATTGAGGCCGTAGAGGTTGAGCTGCTGCGGTGTGCGATCGCCGGTCAGCCCCAGCCACATGATGGGCGAGGCATTGGTTTCCACCTTGCGGATGATCGGCGGATCCACGTCATCCGGCAGCCGTCTTAAAATCCGGCTGACATTTGACTGTACCTCGTTGTAGGCAACATTGATGTCCTTGTCGAGCGCGAAGGTGATGGTGACGACCGAGACGCCGGGCGAGGAGGATGAGGCGATATGTTCGATGCCCGGCGTAGTGTTGACCGCCGTTTCGATGACGCTGGTGATGCTGGCATCAATGATGTCCGGATTGGCTCCCACCAGGTTGGTGGTGATCGACAGGACGGGGAATTCGATGAACGGGAAGCGGTCGACGCCGATGCGTTGATAACTGATGAGGCCGAGCAATACCAGAAGGCCGGACAGCATCCACGCCAGCACGTGGCGTTTGATGGATATCTCGGGGAGAATCATGATGCGGCTTTTTCCTGGCCGGGTGCAGTGTTCTGGATGGTCACTTCCGCCTGGTCAGTCAGGAAGGAAGCGCCATCGACCGCGACGATCTCGCCAGCTTTCACGCCCTCAATGATCTCGACCTTGCCTTCCTGCCGTAGACCAGTCTTCACAATTCTCTGCTCTGCCCGGTTGTCGCGGATGACATACACCACATCGCCAGCCGGCCGCAGAACGACGCTCTGTTCGGGCACGACCACCGCTTCGGTTTCCCCGATGACCACCACGGCATTGACGCTGGCACCTGCCTGCCAGTTCTCCTGGCCGATGACATCGGCCAGCACGTCGATTGCACGGTTACTGGCACCGATTACGGGTTTCATTTCACGGACTTCCGAGATGATTTCCTCCGGCGAGGTCGGGGTGGTCAGGCGTACCTTGAGCCCGGGCTTGATTCTGGACGCGACACGTTCGGGATAAGGCAGGTGGGCGCGCAAGCGCTGGTTGCTGATGATCTGCATCATGGGGGAGCCGATGCTGACAAAATCTCCGGGCGAGACGATTTGCACTTCGATGATGCCGTCGACCGGGGCTACGGCCTGCGTTTTGCTGCCGGTATGTTCGATGCTGGCCAATCTGGCGCGGGCTGCTTCCAGTTCCTTTTTGTAGGCAGATTTTTGTGTATGAATTTCATCGAGGGCGTTCTTGGAGATGAAGTTCTTCTCGACCAGGGTCTGGTTGCGTTCCAGTGAGCGTTCCTGATTCGCCAGCAGGGCTTCAATCCGCCCGACCTCCGCTTGTGCTTCGCGGCGCTGCAGGGCAAGGTCGGTCGGGTCCAGTATGACCAGGACATCGCCCTTCTTCACGCGCTGCCCCGGTCTTGCCTTGACTTCCAGTACCCGGCCTGCCACTTCGGCCGATACGGTCGGGTCGATCAGGCCTTCGAGGCTACCGACGGTTTCCTCGCGAATTTCCAGCGTGGAGGTCTCGGCAGCGGCTACACTGACCAGTGTGGCCGTCGATCTTTTCTGTTGCGGCGTGTCATTCTTGCCGCAGGCTAGCAAAGTCATGCCGAGACAGGCGGCGATCAGGAATTGCAGGCAGTGTGTTCTGGACATGATGTGTGACTCTCTTGCTCGGGTGATTCTTGCGTTATTGTTTTACTATCCTCTGATTAAACCATACGCCGTTCAGGGCTGCTTATTCTTGACCAGTCAAAATAAGGCCCCGGGTCGGTTTTGCGTCCAGGGGCGATGTCGGAATGACCGACCACGGCCTCTATCGGGTATATCGCTTTCAGTGCATCGAGCAACTGATTGAGCTGTGCATACTGCGCATCGGTAAATGCTTCGTGGTCGCTGCCTTCCAACTCAATTCCGACAGAAAAATCGTTACAGCGTTCGCGTCCCTGCCAAATTGATTGGCCGGCGTGCCAGGCGCGCTGCAAACAGGATACGAACTGGATCAGACAGCCGTCCCGGCGTATGAGGAAATGCGAGGACACCTTGAGCTGGTGGATTTCGGCAAAATAGGGATGCGCCTGAGGGTCGAGGCGATTGGTGAACAGGTCGATAATGCCGTTGCCGCCATACTTGCCGGGCGGCAGACTGATATTGTGGATGACTGCCAGCGTAATCAGCACATCCGGTCGCTCGTCATGGTTGGGCGAATCGATAAACAATGCATCCTGGCAGATGCCGTGCGAATCAATCATCCTGATCCTTGCCCAGCCCCAGTTTTGACAGGCGGTAACGCAGGGTCCTGAAGCTGACGCCCAGCAGTTTGGCAGCTTCGGTCTTGTTGTTCCGAGTCTTCTCCAGCGCGTTGAGGATGGCGGTCTTTTCTATATTCTCGAGGAATGCCGGCAAGGGCAGGCCGTTGTCGATTGCAAGCGGAGGAGCCAGCGTACCTGCAGCTTCCTGATCCAGCAGCAGGTCGTCAACGCCGATCGTTTTGCCGTCGCACAAGGCCAGTGCACGTTCGAGTATGTTTTCAAGCTCACGTACATTGCCGGGGAAGTTGCGTTTTTTCAGCAAGCGCATGGCTTCCGAATTGACTGATGGCGGTGGCAGGTTCGTTCGTCTGGACAGTTTTTCCAACAGGGCGGTGGTGAGCAAGGGGATATCTTCTTGACGATCCCGTAGTGCCGGAACTTTTAGTCCGATGACGTTGAGGCGGTAATAGAGGTCCTGGCGGAACCGGCCGTGCTCCATCATTACGCCAAGATTTCTGTGTGTGGCGCTGATGATGCGGACATCCACACTGACATCATGTTGATCGCCTACCATGCGCACCTTCTTTTCCTGAATCACGCGGAGGAGCTTCACTTGCATGGAAAGCGGCAGGTCGGCGACCTCATCGAGATAAATCGTACCCCCATTGGCGGCCTGGAACAGGCCGGGTTTGTCCTCCTGTGCGTTGGCGACAGCGCCCTTTTTATATCCGAACAACTCACCTTCCATCAGGTTTTCTGCAATTGCCCCGCAATTGACGCTGATAAAAGGACCTTCCTGCCGCGAACTGTTGCGATGTATCAGTCTTGCCGCCAACTCCTTGCCGCTGCCCGGCTCGCCACAAATATGTACCGGTGCCTGGCTTCTTGCCAGTTTCTCGATCAGGTTCCTGACCTGCACCATGGCGGGTGATTCGCCTATCATTGCCGGATTGGTGATGGATGGCGTTTGCGGTGTCGGCAACTTGAGCGCCGACTGCACTAGTGGACGCAGTTGGTTAAGTGAAATGGGCTTGCTCAGGTAATCGAAAGCGCCGGCTTTTAGTGCGGAAACAGCGTTGTCGGCACTGCCGTAAGCTGTGATGACTGCCACTGGCAGGCCCGGATAACTGCTGTTGATATGTTTGACGAGATCCAGTCCGTTACCATCCGGCAGACGCATGTCGGTGAGGCAAAGTGCATAGTGGCGCTGGCTCAGCAGGAATTTTGCATCGTCGACATCGGCTGCGCTGTCAGTGGAGATACCCATGCGCTCCAGCGTCAGGACCAAGAGTTCGCGGATATCCGTTTCGTCATCCACTACCAGGCAGGCGGGTTTCATGTTCATTGCGCTGTCTGCCTTTTGATCTGAATCAGGAACAGGCTGCCATTGTCCGTCGGCTGATACTCGATTCTGCCGTCATTGGCTTCACACAGTTCGCGTGCGATATAGAGCCCCAGTCCGGTGCCGCTCGACTCGGTGGTAAAAAAAGGTTCAAACAGGTGCGGGATGATTTCTTCGGCAATGCCGGAACCGTCATCCTTGATGGCGACCGTCAGTTTGGTCTCTCCTGGCGATTCAATCAGGGAGAGTGTCAGGCTGCCTTCCTGTCGGCGGCTGTGGTGCCAGCCATTGCGACAAATATTCCAGAGAATCTGATTCAGGTGGCGGCGGTCAAACAGGATGTTTCCATCATGTCCGGCCAGATACATCCTGAAGTGTTCTGGGGGGATTTTTTCTGCCTGGCAGAATTGTGTATGGAAGTCCTGCAGAAATTTTGCCAGGCTGATGCTTTCCTGCTGAGTGCGGTCGCGCCGGTTCAGTTCCAGCACGTCCTTTACGATCTGATCCAGGCGGGTGACATTGTCGGCGACAATTTGCAGCATACGTTTGATGGCAGGGTCATCCATGGCTTCCTCCTGCAGCAGTTGGTTGGCATGGCTGATCGCGCTAAGCGGATTGCGAATTTCGTGGGCGATATTGGCTGTCAGGCGCCCGAGAGCGACCAGTTTCATCTGTTGTGCCTGCATCTGAATCTGACTCCAATCCTCAATAAATATTACAGCACCGTCATGCCGGTCATTGCTGACCGGCATCAGTCGCAACCTGAGTTCGCGCTCAATCAATCTCAATTTTCTGGGTTTGTTGGCATTTTTCTGGACGTTGTTTTCAGTGATCCACTGAGCCAGCAATGCTGCCACTTCCGGCGCATATTCGTCGAGGGTTTCGAATTCGTCATGCTGATGGCCAAGCAACTTTTCCGCTTGTGCATTGCAGTGACGAATCTTGAAGTCTTTGTCCACCACCAGAATGCCGTCCTGGATTTCCTGTGTAATCAACTGATTGATTTGCGCCATGTTTTCGAGGTCGATGCCACGCTGCGAGGCCAGTGCTTCACTCTGTTTTGTACGTTTGGAGAAGCTGTGCGCCAGCCATGCCGTGGCAAAGCAGCTGAGGCTGAGCATGGCGGCATGCGTGTAATCGACCTGATTTAGCTCCCAGGTGATGAACTGGTAGGACTGTTCCAGCAACAGGGCGATACTGGCAATCGCACCATAGAACAGGGCCAGCCGTCCCTGACTGAACAGACTGGCGCTTGCCGTCGCCAGCACCAGCAGTAGCCCCAAGCCGCTCTCCAGGCCGCCGGCAGCGTAGATCAGGGTAACGATAAAGCCGATATCAATAATCGTAATGAGTGTCAGGCGTCGGTCAAGGATCACAACCTTGAACCAGCTCAGTAGTGCGGCGCTCAGGCTGAAGACGAGGTAGGAAGCGGCCAGCCTCAGGTAGAGCTGACTATTGTAGTTGTCGCGCCAAGGCAGTTCCTGCCAGAAGAAAAAGTAGGTGACCAGGCCGCAGGCAATGACAAAGCGATAAAGATGCGAGAAGCGCATCGAGCGCCAATAAGCGCTCGGTAACAGGTGAGGTGCTGGCGAATCAGTTCCCGGATTCATCTTTGGGCGCGTGAACGTGCGCCTGACTGCAGAAATACTGGCCATCCGATTGAACACTTTCGCTTTGAGGGAGGTGTATGCCGCAATGCGCGCATTGCACCATGCTTTCGGAATCACGCCCGCTGTTTGCGGCCGATGCGTCCGACTGATCCAGACTCTTGCGGTAGCGTTTGAGGATGGTGATGACAAGCCAGATTGCTATGGCAAGGATGATCAGTTTGGCCATGAGGAGTGAACCGGATTAAATTGAAACGATTGTAGCTAAATCTTGGTCAGAGACAAAATGCAAACCTGATATACTCGGTCTGAGTGCTGCATGCATGGCTCAAGCGTCATGAGCGCAAGGGCCCTGATATCTGCAGCAACCATCAAAAGAACAACCCATGCAATTAATTCACGCAAAAACGACAATATCCGATTGACCCAGGATGGCAACCCCACAAGAGCTCTCTGATTTTCTTGCTCAAGTCGAGCGACGCGCATTCAAGCAAACGGCTTATGCGGTTCGTGACGATCATGTTGCGCTCGACATCGTGCAGGATTCCATGATGAAGCTGTCGGAAAAATACGCTGATCGTCCGGTCACCGAGTATCCCATGTTGTTCCAGCGCATCCTGCAGAATACCACCAAGGATTTCTGGCGCAGGCAGAAAGTCCGCAATCTGTGGACGACTTTGTTTTCTTCCTTCGGTAGCGGGCAGGATGACGATGAGACGGATCCGCTTGAAATTCTTGGTGGCGATCCCGATAACGACCATGATCAGCCGGAAGCACAATTGCAACGCAGTCAGACGCTAGCTATTATCGAAGATGCCATCAAGAAGCTGCCAGCGCGTCAACGGGAAGCCTTCATTTTGCGTTACTGGGAAGATATGGATGTAGCCGAAACGGCGGCATCAATGGGATGTTCACAAGGTAGCGTCAAGACGCATTGCTCACGCGCCGTTCACACACTTGCATCAATATTGGAAAAGCATGGTTTTTCCAAACCAGGCATATAATTATTCAGGAGTAATTTGATTCTCGAAAGATCAGACATCATCGGATGTGCGATACGTAGAGGAAGTTGATCGATGAAAACCGAACAGGAATACGCGAAAGAGATAGTCAATCTGCTGGATGACAGTACGTCCCAGCTCGACCGCAAGGTGCTGGATCGGCTTTATGCGGCCAGAATGAAGGCGGTAGGCCAGCTGGCTGCACGCAGGCAAACTTCTGCCGCGAGCGAGGCGGAAGGGATCGGGCACGTACTTCGACTGTCCGGCGACTACATGCATCAGCACCGCGCTATCATGCCGGCTGTCATGCTGATCGGTGCCGTATTGATTGCATTTGTCATTACCCAGCAGTTAACGAATCAGCCCGCTATTGAGCAGAGTGATGCTTTTCTGCTGGGCTCTGAACTCCCCCCCGAGGCTTTTGTAGATAAAGGATTTGATGCATGGCTAGCGCGTTCATCGCAGCGATAACCTTGGTTCTTGTCATGGTGACCGGCCAGGCTCTGGCCGAGCCTGAAGCAGCGCAACGCCCGACTTGGGCGGAACTCAGCGCCGACCAGCAAAAAGTCCTGAAGCCGTTGGCGGGTGAATGGGATACCTTGCGGCCATGGCAACGTGAACGCATGCTTGAGATCGCGCGTGACTATCCGAAGATGGATGCCGAGCGTCAGCAACGGGTGCAGGATCGCCTGACGCGCTGGAGTCGGATGACGCCTTATGAGCGTGAGAATGCCCGCAAGAAACACGAGAAATTCAGAGCATTGCCTGAGGATAAAAAGCAGGAACTGAGGAAGAAGTGGCGTGAATATCAGAGCCTGCCGGAAGCCAAACGCGAGCAGCTGCGTCGGGAAAGCCCGGAGATTTACGGCAATGACGAATTGGATAACTAGCCGTTAGTTTTCCGGTTAACTGATCAACGTGTCAAATTCAACTGCCTCACCGGGCCTGTTACGTCGACTGGCCAGTCTGTTCTACGATTTCGTTCTGTTATTGGCCGTGCTGATGTTCGCCGCGCTGATTTTTCTGTCTGTTTTCGGCGATGCCACGGTTGCACCCAAACGCTATTTTTTTCAGATCTATCTGTGGCTGATCAGTGCTGCTTATTTTGTCTGGAATTGGACACGAGGCGGCCAAACGCTCGCCATGCAGACCTGGCGAATCAAGTTGGTCGGACGTCATGGGGAAGCGCTGTCACCAAGTCTGGCCATGAAACGTTACATTCTCGCCAGCCTGTTGTTTGGCATCAGTTTTGTCTGGGCGCTGTTTGACCGTGAAGGGTGCTATCTGCACGACCGTCTGTCAGGCACACGTCTGACTTTGCTTGAAAAACCGCCGAAGAAGAACTAACGTCGTTCCATCATGATTAGCGTCGCTCTACCATGAATAGCATGGTGAGCCCCGCCAAGAGGAATAGCAGCGTGGGTGCTACCGTGCTGAAGATGGGTGACCAGTCATTCAGCAGGCCGAGGTGAACGAATACCCGGTTCATGACCTGGTAGAACACGCCCAGCATGATGCCGAGGAAGATCTTGGCGCTGGCGCCGCCGGAACGTTGCTGCAGGAAGCCGAAGGGTAGCGCCAGGACGACCATCACCATGCAG
>PHCM01000310.1 GCA_002842255.1 Betaproteobacteria bacterium HGW-Betaproteobacteria-2
CAGCAACATGAGGCCAACTTGCACTGAAGCCATGATGGTCTTCAGCAGGGTGTCGGGTTTGCCGTGCTTGGGATTTGCCATGATCTAGTCTCCCGCTAGGTTAAGTTGCACTGCTGCAATAGTTTATCCCGGATTGGCGGGAAGGAAGTCAGCCGGATTGACGGATTTACCCTGACGGCGAATCTCGAAATGCAATTTGACGCGGTCGGCATCGGTGTTGCCCATTTCAGCGATTTTTTGCCCGCGTGCAACTGCCTGGCCTTCTTTTACAAGTATCTTGCTGTTGTGTGCATAGACCGAAAGAAACTCGTCGTTGTGTTTGATGATGACGAGCCTGCCGTAACCACGTAGATCCGAGCCGCTGTATATGACCTTGCCGGGTGCAGCTGCCAGGATGGGTTGTCCTGTGCTGCCGCCGATATCAATGCCCTTGGCGCTGCCGCCTTCGTTGAAGCCGGCCAGTAGTTTGCCGTTGGTCGGCCATGACCAGGTGATGCCGGCACTCGTTGCCGTGGCGGTTGGCGCCTTGATTGCTTCGGTCTTGGCAGGTTCGGTTGCAGCTGGTGTTGAGGCTGCCTGTGTGGTCTGGACAGGAGCCGGGGCAGGCGCAGTGACGGGGGCGGCCTTGGCTTCTATGGTCGGTGTATTCAGAGCCTGATCACTGTAGGGTTCGCGCAACGCGATAGGACCGCTAATGATCGGCGCTGCTGCGGGTGTTGGCGCGATCTGTTCGGTGGTTGCAGCAGATTCAGTCGTGCTGCTTTCCATGACGCTGCTGTCGACACTGCCCATATCCAGCGGTGTGATGACCACATCGCTGCTCTCGGTTTCGGCGACCGGAGCAGGCGCCGGGCCACTTGGTTTCAGTTTGAGTTTCTGGCCGACAAAGATGGTATACGGTGGGGCAATGTTGTTGGCCCGGGCGATTTCCTTGTAGTCGTAGCCATGTTCCAGCCCGATGCTGTAAAGCGTATCGCCTTTCTTGACCGTATAAAGATCCGGACGCCAGTCTTTTACGCCGGATTTGGCTGCCGGCATGCGGTCGATGACGGGTGCCTTGGATGGAGGCGCACAGCCGATGATGAGGGTGGAGATGAGTGCAAGACCGATAAAACGTATCAAACCTGAAGATTCCCCTGCGTAAAGGTTAATGTGAATGGTTTAACTGGTGCCGCCAAGCAGTGGGACAAATTTGACGGCTTCGAGTTTAGTCTGCAGATATTCCGTTGGCGTGCGCTCGATCAGGTATAGCGTCTGCTCTTCTGTCCCGACGGGAATGACCATTCGTCCGCCGACAGCCAGTTGTGCCAGCAGGTCTTCCGGGATATGTCCGGATGCAGCCGTGACGATGATACCGTCGAATGGTGCCAGTTCCGGCAATCCCATGGTGCCGTCGGCGTGTTTAACCTTGATGTTGCGCATGCGCAGTTCGCGCAGGTTGCCGCGCGCCTTCATCAGCAAAGGACTGATGCGCTCTACCGAATAGACCTCTTTGGCCAGTTTTGATAATACCGCGGTCTGGTAGCCGCAACCGGTACCGATTTCCAGAACCTTGCCCAGGCTGCCGTTGCCGCGCAGGATCTCGGTCATGCGGGCGACGATGTAGGGTTGTGAGATGGTCTGGCCGAACCCGATGGGTAACGAGACGTCCTCGTAGGCGCGGGAGGAT
>PHCM01000311.1 GCA_002842255.1 Betaproteobacteria bacterium HGW-Betaproteobacteria-2
GGTATAAAGGAACAACATGAGCAATATCACGGTAGAACATAATCCGTCTGCAGATCGCCTGCTGGATCTTGAAGTGACCAAATGGCCAACCTGGCAAAAAGAAGTATCAGTATTTCCCTGGGTATTTCCCGAGCAGGAAGTAGCCTATATCCTCGAAGGTCATTGCGTGATCACGCCAGAAAACGGTACTCCAGTGACTTTCGGCAAGGGCGACCTGGTGACCTTTCCTGCAGGTTTGAGAGCGAGCTGGGAAGTCAAACAGCCATTGCATAAGCATTACAAGCTGGAGGGCAACGCGCTTACCCAGGTTTGGGCGCGTCTGAAATTGAAGCTCGGTCTTTAAGTATTACATGTTAGCCAATCTGCCCTCGTCAACATGGTAATGAAGGCGAGGGCATGAATCCAAGCCAGATTCAGCGGTGCATTGCTTAATGCTTGTTTTTCTGTGGCAGGCTTGGTTTTGATGGTGTGATAAAGCCTGCCGGAACAACAACTTCCTTGCTCTTCTTGGGCTTCTTTGCTTCCTTGTTGTTGCGTTGTTGACCTTTTGCCATGCTGTTTCTCCTCGCGCGTCCGCCATACATATACTCAGCCGCGCAGACCGTTTAAGTGCCGAATCTGGCAGGCTTTTTTCACCCGTCAGCATGCATTCATCATAGGCCGATGCCGCTGGATAGGGAGATTATTTAGTAATATATATCCGGAAGCCGTAGTCTTTTTGACGCTGAATATTCAGGCATACCAGAGGGCGCAAAGTCAGCGTGCCGGTCAGGTTGCAATGCAGAACTCGGGCCGGAAAACCTTATCTCATGCTTGAATGACAGAAAAAAGGACGAATATGTTACCTTGCTCCTTCATTACGATATTTATAAGCAAAGATTAAATGCTCGAAATCATCATTCCGTTTGTCGGCGGGCTCGGCTTATTCCTGGTCGGCATGATGTTGTTGTCTGACGGGCTGGTTGCATTTGCAGGGCGGGGTTTAAAGCGAGCTCTGGTTCACTTCACAGGCACGCCCTATAAGGCCTTCGTCTCTGGCACCCTGGCCACGGCCATGGTTCAGTCTTCTTCGGCCACCGCGGTTACGCTGATCGGTTTTGTGAGTGCCGGCCTCATTACATTTTCACAGGCCATCGGCGTTCTGATTGGTGCCAGCCTGGGTAATACGGCCACCGGATGGATCGTGGCCGAGTTCGGCCTCAAGATCAATCTTGGCTTTTATACTTTGGCATTTATCGGTATCGGCGCCTTGTTAAAACTACTGGCGCGCGGCCGCTGGGCAGAACTTGGCATGGCCGTGGCGGGGTTTGGCCTGTTGTTTCATGGCCTGAGTGTCTTGCAGCAAGGCATGGTCGGGCTGTCTGGCGTGTTCAATCTGGCGGAACTACCTGTTGGCGGTTATGGCGCCCGTATAATGATCATGCTGATAGGCTTGGCCATGACGGCCATTTTGCAGTCCTCGACTGCTGCCATCGCGACGACGTTGACGGCGCTGCATACGGAAACCATCAACTTTGACCAGGCTGCCGCCCTGGTTGTCGGTGCCGCCATCGGTACCACCATGACCGGTGCCTTGGTTGCCATCGGTGCAACCATTTATGCAAAGCGCACTGCGCTGGCTTATGTGCTGTTTAACCTGACTGCCGGTTTGATTG
>PHCM01000312.1 GCA_002842255.1 Betaproteobacteria bacterium HGW-Betaproteobacteria-2
CACCGAATCAGGTTAACGAACTGACGCGATTGGATATTTCGATATTTTTCGACGGAAACCGCAGTCATATGCAAATGCACCTGTCGCGTTGCAAAGCCACCGCATTTGGCGCGCCGCGCTGGTCGCAGAATGCTGCCCCGACACACCCGCCCAGTATCGGTCGCATGCGGCCTCAAGTTGGCGCAATGGCTGCCGAGACCTCCACTCAGGGTTCACAGCAGTCGCTGTGAAATGGAAGTCATGATTTTTCGGGGGGACGAAATGCGCATCAATCTGCCGGTAACCAATCACGAACGCGTGCTGAAGGATGGCGACAGCGTCGTCTCCAAGACCGATACCAAGGGCAAGATCACCTACGTCAACCGCACCTTCTGCGAAATCAGCGGCTTCTCCGAAGACGAACTGATCGGCCAGCCGCAGAACATCGTGCGCCACCCGGACATGCCCCCTGCAGCATTTGCCGACTTCTGGAAGACGCTGCATGCCGGCCAGTCGTGGAAGGGGCTGGTCAAGAACCGCTGCAAGGACGGCGGCTATTACTGGGTGGAAGCCAATGCCAACCCGATCTATCAAAATGGTCAGGTGATCGGCTACATGTCGCTGCGCACACGGCCCACGCGCGAGCAGATCGAGCATGCCGAAAAGGTGTATGCCGCGATCCGCGAGCAACGCCGGGGATGGACCGTGCGCCGGGGGCGGATCATGCGCAGCGGGTTGCTGGGCATCGGCGACCGGCTGCGCAGGCTCGCCTTGAGCACGCGATTGACGATCGCCTTTTTGTTTCTGACCCTGATCGCCGCTGCATCCACCGTAGCTGACATGCTCCACTACCGCATTCCGCTGACGGCGAAGATGATTATCATCGTCGTCACCGTGGCGTTTTCGCTGGCTGCATTGAGAAGCATGAAGAGGACGCTGGATGCCGCACAACAGTTCGCGCAAGCGGTCGGCTCCGGCGATCTGAGCCAGGATCTGCGTGTCGAGCGCGACGATGAAATTGGCGCGATTGCGCAATCGATCAAGAACATAGCCGGCAACCTGCGCGGCATCACCAGCGACGTGCGCGATGGCAGCAGCGCAGTGGCCAGTGCGGCCACCCAGATATCCGCCGGCAACAACGACCTCAGTGCGCGTGCCCAGGAGCAGGCATCGGTGCTGGAAGAAACCGCCGCGGCAATGGAGGAGATGACCGCTTCGGTGCGCGAGAATGCCGAAAACGCAGGCAATGCCGCGATGATCGTCACCGAGGCGCGCGGCCGCGCCGAAGCGGGTGGGCAACTGGTCGAGCGTGCGATTGCGTCGATGGACGACATCAATCGATCCAGCAGCAAGATTTCGGAAATCATCGGTGTGATCGATGGTATTGCCTTCCAGACCAACCTGCTTGCGCTCAATGCGGCGGTGGAAGCGGCGCGCGCGGGCGAACAAGGTCGCGGCTTTGCGGTGGTGGCGGCCGAGGTGCGCAATCTGGCGCAGCGCTCGGCGGAAGCCTCGCGCGAAGTCAAATCGCTGGTGGGCGACGCCGTGGAAAAAACCCATGTCGGCTCGGCGGTGGTGCGCGAATCGGGCGATGTATTGCGCGAGATCGTCGGCAGCGTACAGAAAGTATCCGCCATGGTCAGCGAAATC
>PHCM01000029.1 GCA_002842255.1 Betaproteobacteria bacterium HGW-Betaproteobacteria-2
CAGCTTGGAGCTGGAGCCGGTGACCTCGATCGTGTAGCTGCCATCTGCCACATCGATGATCCTGCCGCGGAAGATGTCGCACATCCGTTTCATTTCATCGCGAAAAATGCCGGTTGCCTTGACCTTGACCAGCATCAGTTCGCGTTCGATATAACGCCCGTCATTCAGGTCGAGCACCTTGACCACATCGACCAGCTTGTTGAGCTGTTTGATGATCTGCTCGATCACATCCTCTGATCCGGAAGTGACGATGGTCATGCGTGACAGCGTGGCATCTTCGGTGGGCGCCACGGTCAGAGATTCGATATTGTAGGCACGTGCCGAGAACAGGCCGGCGACACGTGATAGCGCGCCGGATTCGTTTTCCATCAGCAGCGAAATGATATGTTTCATCTTATTCTTCTCCCGCCAGAATCATTTCGGACAAGCCCTTGCCGTTCGGCACCATGGGGAATACGTTTTCTGTCTGGTCGGTGATGAAGTTCATGAAAACAAAGCGGTCCTTCATGTCAAAGGCTTCTTTCAGCGCACCTTCCACGTCTGCCGGATTGACGATGTTCATGCCGACGTGACCGTAGGATTCGGCCAATTTGACGAAGTCCGGCAGGCTGTCCATATAGGATTCCGAATAGCGGTTCTCATAAAAGAACTCCTGCCACTGGCGCACCATGCCGAGATAACGGTTGTTGAGCAGAATGACCTTGATCGGCAACCGGAACTGATGGCAGGTCGACAGTTCCTGGATATTCATCTGGATGCTGCCTTCTCCGGTGATGCAGGCGACCTGTGCCGTCGGGTTTGCCAGTTGGCAACCCATGGCATATGGCAGGCCAACGCCCATGGTGCCGAGGCCACCTGAGTTGATCCAGCGACGTGGCTTGTCGAACTTGTAGTATTGCGCCGCCCACATCTGGTGCTGACCGACGTCGGAAGTGACGTAGGCATCGCCCTTGGTGACTTCCCACAGTTTCTCGATGACGTATTGGGGCTTGATGACCTCGGTGCTGTTCTTGTAGACCAGCGATTTCTTTTCGCGCCAGGTATCGATCTGCTGCCACCATGATTTGATGTCGCCGGCATCCGGTGTCTTGGTCTCGGCGATCAGCAGTTCGTTCATCTCGGTCAGCACGGATTTGACGTCACCGACGATGGGCACGTCGATCTTGACGCGCTTGGAGATGGAGGAAGGATCGACATCAACATGGATGATGGTGCGGTCCTTGCTGAAGAAATGGCCGGGGTTGCCGATGACGCGGTCGTCAAAGCGTGCACCGACGGCGAGCAGCACGTCGCAGTTCTGCATCGCCATATTGGCTTCGTAGGTGCCGTGCATGCCAAGCATGCCAAGGAACTGGTTGTCTGTAGACGGATAGCCGCCCAGACCCATCAGCGTATTGGTGACTGGGTAGCCGAGCTTGCGTGCAAACTGGATCAGTTCTTCAGCAGCATTGCCGAGAACGACGCCGCCGCCGGTGTAGATCATGGGGCGCTTGGCTTCCAGCAGCAGTTTGACGGCTTTCTTGATCTGTCCGGAATGGCCCTTGATGATGGGCGTGTAGGAACGCATCTCCACGCTGGCCGGATATTCGAACTTGGCAAAGTGTGCCGTGATGTCTTTCGGGATGTCGACAACCACAGGGCCGGGGCGGCCGGTGGCGGCGATATAGAAAGCCTTCTTGATAGTCGCGGCGATATCCTTGACGTCCTTGACCAGGAAGTTGTGCTTGACGCATGGGCGCGTGATGCCGACCATGTCAACCTCCTGGAAGGCGTCCATGCCGATGGCTGGCGCTGGCACCTGGCCGCTGATCACGACCAGCGGGATGGAATCCATATAGGCCGTGGCTATGCCTGTGATCGCATTGGTAGCGCCGGGGCCGGAGGTGACCAGCGCTACGCCGACTTCTCCGGTGGCACGCGCGAAAGCGTCGGCTGCATGTACTGCAGCCTGTTCGTGACGCACCAGGATGTGTTTGAACGCATCCTGTTTGAAAATTTCGTCGTAGATGTGCAGAACCGCACCGCCGGGATAGCCAAAAACGAATTTGACTTTCTCTTCCTGTAGGCAACGAATGAGAATTTCAGCACC
Source organism: Betaproteobacteria bacterium HGW-Betaproteobacteria-2 (assembly GCA_002842255.1). Lineage (GTDB taxonomy): Bacteria > Pseudomonadota > Gammaproteobacteria > Burkholderiales > Methylophilaceae > UBA6140. The sequence continues at coordinate 2,090 of PHCM01000029.1, forward strand.
TGAAATCTGGTGAGAGTGTGGCGAGGTTCGGTCTTCCATATAGTGCTTGTTTTTACTGAGGATTATTGAACCCTAAACAGTAACTGCTTGCATGATTTTGGTCAAGGCTAAATCCTTATGGAATCATGCGGGAGGCGTATGGGTCAGCCGGGATGTGAAGTCGGTTTTTCCTGCCTAATCAAGGGGTGAGGGGGCGACCTTGAGCAATTCTTCGATCGTCGTGATGCCTGCCGCGACTTTCTCTGCGCCATTGATCATCAGTGGCACCATGCCTTCACGATGGGCAGTGGCGCGAATGGCAGCGAGATCTGCATTCTGTGCAATCAACTTCTTGATGGCGGGGCTGATGGTCAGCATCTCATAGATGCCGCTACGGCCGCGATAGCCTGTCATTCTGCATTCAAGGCAGCCGACTGCTTTCTGAATCTGGTTGGGTTTGGCGATTTTCCAGGGGCTGACCAATGCATCCCAAGTGGCTTGGTCGATGTCCGCCGATTCCTTGCAGTGCGGGCAAAGTGTCCGCACCAGGCGCTGCGCCATGATGCCGATCACGGTGGAGTTGATCAGGTAGAACGGGACATCCAGATCTAGCAGGCGGGTGATGGATGAAGGCGCGTCATTGGTGTGCAGGGTGGAGAGCACCAGGTGGCCGGTTAACGCAGCCTGGGTCGCCATCTCGGCAGTTTCGCCGTCGCGGATTTCGCCGACCATGATGATGTCCGGATCCTGGCGCAACAGGGTGCGGATGCCGTCTGAAAAAGTCAGGTCGATGTTTTGCTGAACCTGCATTTGATTGAAGGCGGGTTCGACCATTTCGATCGGGTCCTCTACTGTGCAGACATTGACTTCTTCGGTCGCCAATTGCTTCAGTGTCGAATAGAGAGTCGTAGTTTTACCGGAGCCGGTGGGGCCGGTGACCAGGATGATGCCGTTCGGATTGGCAGTCCATTCCTTCCACAGTGCATCCTGTGCCTTGGAGAAGCCCAGCTGGATGAAGTCCTTGACCAGATTTTCCGGTGTGAAGATACGCATGACCAGTTTTTCGCCGAAAGCGGTGGGCATGGTCGACAGCCGCAATTCGATTTCCTGGCCTTCTGCCGACAGCGTCTTGATGCGACCGTCCTGCGGCCGGCGTTTTTCTACCATATCCATGCGACCGAGCAGTTTGATGCGGCTGGTGATGGCATTCATGATGGTGGAGGGCAGTTGGTAAACCTGATGCAGGATGCCGTCGATGCGGAAGCGGATGAGGCCGATGTTGCGGCGCGGTTCCAGATGGATGTCGCTGGCGCGCTGTTCGAAAGCATATTTGAACAGCCAGTCGACGATGTTGACGATATGCTGCTCGTTGGCGTCCAGGTTCTTGCTGTTGCCGAGTTCGACCAGTTGTTCGAAATTCTGCACGCCGACGATCTGACCGGCTTTTGCGCTACTGGCCAGATTGATGGAGTTGGCGAGGTTGTAGATTTCCGGCAGATAGCGGTTGATTTCGAGCGGATTGGTGACAACCAGCTTGATCTTCATGCCTAGTACACGCTCCAGATCAGGCACCCATTCGGTCTGGAAAGGTTCTGCTGTGGCGATGGTCGCTACATTGCCCTGCACCTTGACCGGCATGATTTTCAGGCGTTCGGCATAGGCTTTGGAGACGATCTGGGCGACCGAACCGAAATCGAGCTTGAGCGGGTCAACATGGTAGTAATCGAGTCCGGCGCGGCCAGCCAGCCAGACGGTCAATGACTCGACGGTCAGTGGCTTGTTTTCTGCTGCCAGGTTCTTCCATTGTTGCTCGCCCACAACGACCAGTGGATGCAGGTTGGAGCGGTCGAGTTTGCGGTCCTTGTAGAGTTTCTCCGCCTGGGATTTTTCGACCATGCCGTCGTTCACTAGCATGCGCAGTGCATCGCCTAGTGTCAGGCGACCTTGCAATGTGATGATGGTGTTCGCTTTGGCCATGCGCTACCTTACTCGAAACGCATGGAGAGGTCGATAGCCCGCAGGTCCTTGGTCAGATGACCTATCGAGATGCGGTCGACGCCGGTCAGAGCAACCGTGCGTACGTTATCGATGCTGATGCCGCCCGACGCTTCAAGGATGGCGCGGCCCTGGTTGATTTTGACCGCTTCCGCCATGTCCGAGTGACTGAAGTTGTCCAGCAGTATGGAAGTCGCGCCGGCTTCCAGCGCGGTTTGCATGTCCTGCAGGTTTTCGACTTCGATCTGGATAGCGATGCCGTTGCCGATCTGCGCGGCCTTCGCCAGTGCTTGTGCAATGCCGCCGGCGGCAGCGATATGGTTTTCCTTGATCAGGATGCCGTCATACAGGCCCAGCCGTTGATTCTGGCCGCCGCCTACCAGCACGGCGTATTTCTGTGCAAGCCTGAGTCCGGGCAGGGTTTTGCGCGTGTCGAGGATGGCGCAGTGGCAACTCTTGACGGCATCGACGAATTTGCGGGTTTCGGTTGCAGTGGCTGATAGCGTCTGCAGGAAGTTCAGTGCGCAGCGCTCGGCGCTCAACATGGCGCGGGCATGACCGGAAATACTGACCAGTTGCTGTCCTGGTAGGACAGTGTCGCCTTCGCTGACTTGCCAGTCGATCTGAATGCCGGGGTCCAGTTGCGTGAAGCAGGTTTGTGCCCAGGGTAGGCCGCAGACCACGGCCTGCTCGCGACTGATGATGCTGGCACGGGCGCGTTGTTCTGCTGGAATCAGCTTTGCCGTATGGTCGCCGGAGAAATCGGTAGAACCAATATCCTCGTGCAATGCTCCAAGCACATTATCCAGCATGGCCTGTTGCAATCGCTGCAAATTGGCACCTGTCATGCGAGCGTGAAATAAGGAAGGATTCATGAATTCCATTATAATGCAGGCCTGTACTTACCGTATTCAATTACCCGTATTCAATTAACTGACGATATCCGCCAATCATGAAGCTACTCTATTCCCTTACCAGTCCCTATGCCAGAAAAGTGCGCGTGGTCGCCGCGGAAAAGCGCATCGAGATCGAGATGTTGAAAGTGGCATTGGCGGATCCGGACTGTCCGGTCATAAATCACAATCCACTGGGCAAGATTCCGGTGCTGATTCTGGACGATGGTGAAAGCCTGTTTGATTCGCGCGTGATCGTCGAGTATCTGGACAACCGTACGCCACTGGCCCGGCTGATTCCGCAGGAACACTCGGCAAAAATCTGGGTACGACGCTGGGAGGCGCTGGCAGACGGTGTTTGCGATGCGGCGATTCTTGCCAGACAGGAAGCGGCGCGTCCGGAAAATTTGCGTGACGCGGCGGTGATTGAGAAGCAGATGGGCAAGGTGACGCGTGGCCTGACCCAGTTGAATGCAGAGTTGGGCGAGAACAAGTGGTGTGTCGACGATACTTTCAGTCTGGCTGACATTGCGCTCGGCTGCCTGCTGGGCTGGCTCGATCTGCGTTACTCCGACATGGGCTGGCGCGATGCCTATCCCAACCTGGCACGGCATTTCGAGGAGATGATGAAACGGTCCTCGTTCAGCGAGACCGTACCGCCGGCAAACTGAGCGAATGGTCGAACACTTCGCACCTGAAGAATCAGGCGCGACGGTAATCAGATGGCGCGGGTGATGATGCCGCCGCCGAGGCAGACATTGCTTTCGTAGATCACCACCGATTGCCCCGGGGTCACTGCCCACTGCGGCTGACCGAAACGCACTTCCACTTCATCCCCCTCAAGACGATCGATCTCGCAAGGCGCATCCGGTTGGCGATAGCGCGTCTTGGCGGCATAGACCCAGTGCGTTTCCGGGTTGCTGCCAGCGATCCAGTGCAGCTGGCTGGCAACCAGTCCATCGTTGAGTAGCAATGGATGTTCATGGCCCTGCACCACAATCAGCACGTTTTTCTCCATATCCTTGCCGGCAACAAACCACGGCTCACCATTGCTGGTGCGTGAGCCGCCGATGCCCAAGCCCTGGCGTTGACCGATGGTGTAATACATCAGGCCGTCATGCTGGCCGACCACTTTGCCATCGGGTGTCTGCATCTCGCCGGGTTCGCGCGGCAGATAGCGGTTGAGGAATTCGCGGAACGGACGTTCGCCGATGAAGCAGATGCCGGTGGAATCCTTTTTTTCGCTGGTCGGCAGTTGCGCCTGTCGGGCGATATCGCGGATCTCGCGCTTCAGCAGGTGGCCGAGCGGGAACAGGGTTTTTGACAGCTGCGCCTGATTCAGGCGGTAAAGAAAATAGCTTTGATCCTTGCTGCCGTCTTCGCCCTTCATCAACTGGAATAGGCCGTCCTTTTCCCGCACTTGGGCGTAATGGCCGGTGGCGATGAGGTCGGCTCCCAGGCCCATGGCATGATCAAGAAAAGCCTTGAACTTGATTTCGGCATTGCACAGGATATCCGGGTTCGGCGTGCGGCCAGCCTGGTACTCCTGCAGAAAATTGGCGAACACGCGGTCCTTGTATTCCTTGCTGAAATTGACCGCTTCGATCTCGATGCCGATCTTGTCGGCGACCGAGACGGCATCGATCAGGTCCTGTTTGGATGAGCAGTATTCATCGGTATCGTCATCTTCCCAGTTCTTCATGAACAGGCCGACGACTTCATAGCCCTGTTGCTTCAGCAGCAAGGCCGCTACGGATGAATCGACTCCGCCGGACATGCCGACTACTACGCGTTTGGTTTTCATAGGTGTGTCAATACGCTCAATGGAAAACGTTGTCCTGCCAGATAATGTTCAATGCACGTCAGCACCTGCGGGCTTCTGTGTATCGCCTGTGTTGCACGAATCTCGTCGGCACTCATCCAGACTGCACGCAAAATGCCGTCATCCAGTTTTTGTGCCGGTCTGTGGTTGTTTGCATGACCGATGAAAGCGAAGCGCAGATAGGTGAGGTCTTTGCCCGGGTGGCGCCAGTGATAGACACCAAGCAGGTATTCTGGCGTAAAGTCGTAAGCGGTTTCTTCACTGGTTTCGCGAATGGCCGCTTCGATCAGCGTTTCACCTTTTTCCAGATGCCCGGCCGGCTGATTGAGCCGGATACCGTCAGTCGTTTCTTCTTCCACCAGCAGAAACCTGCCATCCTGTTCGATGACGGCGGCTACGGTGGTGTTGGGTTTCCAGATCATGTCGGGTTCGCGCTGCAAAGCGCCCATTTTACCCCGCCGGACCGGAGTTACGCCAATCTGGGGAACAATCCCTGCAGACCGTGTGCGATGAACTCGACCGCCATCGCGGCCAGAATCAGGCCCATGAGGCGGGTGACGACGTTGATGCCGATAGTGCCCATGCGTGCGGCGATGGTGGTGGACAGGCTCAATGCCAGCCAGACGATCAGGCAGATGACGCCAATCGGGATCACCAGTGAAAACTGGTTGAGCAGTCCCGGATTCTGTTGGGCGGCGATGATCATGCTGCTGATGGCGCCGGGGCCGGCCAGCAGGGGAATGCTCAAGGGGACGATGGCGATCGCTTCGCGGTCGGCGACGGCTTCGGCTTCCTCTTTGGTCTGTCTGGCCTCGCTCAGTTTTCCGTGCATCATCGAGATGGCAATCAGCATCAGCAGAATGCCGCCACCGACCTCGAAGGAGGGGATGCTGATGCCGAAGAAGGCGAGGATCTTGTCGCCGAGCATGGCGGAAATCGCAAGTACCAGAAAAACGGTGAAGGCGACGATTTTGGCGATGCGTCTTCTGTCGTGCGTGGACCAGCCCTCGGTCGCGCCTATGAATATCGGGACGCTGCCGATCGGATTGACGATGGCAAACAGCGCGATACCGATTTTGAACAAATAGGCCCATTCGAGCATAGGTGAAATCTTTCAGTTTGGGTATTATCGGTCTTGCCCTGACCATTCTAAGTGACTTCGGCGGAAACGTCATACGCATCATGAAAAACGCTATTTATCTGGCATCACAATCTCCCCGGCGCAAGGAAATACTGCAGCAGCTGGGCTTGCACAGCATCGTCCTGCCCTCCGATGTGGACGAGTCCGTGCGTGCCGGCGAACTGCCGGAAGCTTATGTGCTGCGCCTGGCGCACGAGAAGGCCATGATGTGCCGGCAGGTGCTGCTACGGGATGGCAAGCCAATATTGCCGATTGTCGCTGCGGATACCACGGTCTGCGTCGATGGTGCCATCCTCGGCAAGCCGGAAAATGAACAGGATGCCTGCAATATGCTCAAAAGCCTGTCCGGACGGTGTCACGAAGTGCATACTGCGGTGGCCGTGGCGAGCGCTGATGCGATTGAAACGGCGCTATCGACCACGCATGTGGAGATGGCGCCCTTGTCCGATGCCGATATACTGGCCTATATCGCCAGCGGCGAACCCTACGACAAGGCCGGGGCCTATGGCATACAGGGCTTGGCCAGTATTTTCATCAAATCCATCACGGGCAGTTATTCCGGCGTGATGGGACTGCCGGTCTTCGAGACGGCTCAACTTTTAAGAAACGCAGGAATCGAGTTGTTGAAGCATGAGTGAAGAGATTCTAATCAATGTAACGCCGCAGGAAACCCGTGTAGCGATCATGGAGCAGGGCGTCGTGCAGGAGTTGCATATCGAGCGCAATGGCTCTCTCGGGCTGGTCGGCAATGTCTACAAGGGTGCTGTTTGCCGGGTGTTGCCGGGCATGCAGTCGGCCTTTGTCGAGATCGGTCTGCAACGTGCCGCATTTTTGCATGTGGCCGATATGCTGGAATGCAGTGGCGACCACAGCGAGAAAACCATCCAGGAGGTGTTGCAGGAAGGCCAGCCGCTGATCGTGCAGGTGATCAAGGAACCGATAGGTACCAAAGGCGCGCGCCTGACGACACAGATCAGCATCGCCGGCCGTTTTCTGGTCTACCTGCCGCAACAGGAACACATCGGCGTGTCGCAGCGCATCGAGGACGAAGCCGAACGCGATCTGCTGCGGGATCGCCTGCTCAAGTTGCTGCCCGAGGACAGGGAAGGCGGCTACATCATACGCACCATGTCGGAAACGGCGAGCGATGAAGAACTGCTGGCGGATATCGATTACCTGCAAAAGGTCTGGCGCAATATCCAGGAATCCAGCAAGACGGCGGCCAATCGTTCGCTGGTATTCCAGGATCTGAACCTGCCCATGCGCGTCCTGCGTGACGTGGTCAGTGCTGATACTGACCGCATTCTGGTCGACTCGCGCGAAACCTATGAAAAGCTGGTGGAGTTTGGCGAGCAGTACGCACAGCGTGCCGTGCAACGGCTGGAACATTATCAGGGCGTGCGTCCGTTGTTCGATATGTACAACGTTGAAAACGAGATCCGCAAGGCGATGGCGCGCAAGGTCGAGATGAAGTCAGGCGGTTATCTGATCTTCGATCAGACAGAAGCACTGACGACGGTCGATGTGAATACCGGCAGCTTCGTCAACGGCAAGTCGCTGTCAGATACCATCTTCAAGACCAATCTTGAAGCGGCGCAATGTATTGCGCGGCAGCTGCGGCTGAGAAACCTCGGTGGCATCATCATCATCGACTTCATTGATATGGATGAAGATGAGCAGCGCGCCGCAGTGCTGGAAGAGCTCAACAAAAAACTGGCGAAGGACAGGGCGCGCACCTGGGTCAGCGGATTCTCTGTGCTGGGTCTGGTCGAAATGACACGCAAGCGCACCCGTGAAAGCCTCGCCCACATGTTGTGCGAACCGTGCGCGGCCTGTCAGGGCCGCGGCGAACTGAAGACTGCGCAGACCGTCTGCTATGAAATTCTGCGCGAACTATTGCGTCATGCGCGGCAGTTCAGCGCGAGAGAGTTCCGCGTTATCGCATCGCCCAAAGTGATCGATTTGTTGATGGATGAGGAATCGCAGAGCCTCGCCAACCTGTCGGACTTCATCGGCAAGCCGGTGTCGTTGCAGGCTGATCTGCAGTATGCGCAGGAGTCGTTTGAAATCGTGCTGATGTAGCTTGTGTCAGCGCGGCTATCAGGCCGCTACAGCCGGGCCTGCCGCTGTGGTCATGATTCGTGGTTTTGCATCCTGCATCAGTTTCAGCAGCAGCTTGTCCAGCAAGATGCTTTGTGACTGCAGGGATGCGAGATTTTCTTCAAGTGCGCTGATGTTGTTTTGCAGTTCATCGGCGTTCTGGTGGATCTGCATCAGGGATTTGCTGCGTTTATCCAGGTTTTCCTTGTGTTCGTCTATCTGCTGCCTCAGTGGCGCCAGCACCTGCTTCAGCCAGGTTTGTGCCTGTTTGTAGGTGTCGGCGAAAATCGCTTCAACCTGACATCCCAGACTCATGAAGAACTTTCTGATGAGAAAGTGTTTTTCCGTCATGACATTGACCGGGTCGCGGCAGAACGCTTCCGTGATTTTTTCCAGAGCGGCCATGCGCTTTGTGAATTCGGACATGTCCAGCCTGGGCGGGATGCGCGCCTCGAACTGATGGCGGCTGGCGAACAACTGATAAAGCTGTTCCGCCTGTTGCTGGATATTGCTGCCCATGCCGTTGATTTCCTCGGCCATCTGTCTGGTCTGCTGAATCAGTTTCCTGATGCTGCGATTCAGGCCGACAGTGCTCCAGCTGTCACCGATCTCACGCTTGCTCTCCGCCAGCAGTTTCTGCAGATTCTCCTGCTCCAGCAGCTGCAGCAGTTGCTTGCCCTGGCCTGAGATCACATTGCTGCCCTGGTTAAACGTGGCGACCGAGGCATCGTAATGCTTGCGGCTCTCGCTGACTTCCGTCAGCAGGTTTTCGATGATGTCGCGATTCTTGCCTCGCAGGTTCTGCAGCTCATCGAGCTGGCTGCGCCGGTTGACCAAGCGCTGTTGGATGAAACGCCGTGAATTCTTGACCATGCTGCTGGTTTCCATGACCAGCGTGCTGCGCAGGATGTCGTGCTTGGCGCCCACCACGTTTTCGGCCAGCATTTTTTCCACCTTCAGGATTCCGCTGCGCTCCAGCAACTCCGTATCATGTTTGATTTTTGCCAGCAGTGCCTTTTGCGCCGATATGGCCAGTACGCTGGAAGTGTCGAGATGCAGTTGTCTGGCAGTCTGATTGATTTGCGAAATGATCTCGGCATCGACTTCGGCTTGCGTCTTTAACGCATCCCAGAGGATGTCGATCTTGTTGAGCAAGGCGATCTTGCGCCGGCAATGGTTGCCGATGTGATCGGTCCATATCTGCATATCGGATTTGGTGACGCCGGTATCGGTGGCCATGATGAAAATCACCGCATGTGCGTTGGAGATGATGTTCAGCGTCAGCTCAGGCTCGGCTCCCAGCGCATTCAGCCCAGGTGTGTCGAGGATGACCAGGCCGCTTTTCAGCAGCGGGTGAGGGAAATTGATCAGCGCATGACGCCAGACCGGGATATCGATCTTGCCCTTGGCTTGCAGAGCCTGCGTCATGACCTGGTCGGTTTCATCCCATAGCCCGACGGCACGCGCATCGTCTAGGCTGACCTCCTTCTGTTCGATGATGG
>PHCM01000030.1 GCA_002842255.1 Betaproteobacteria bacterium HGW-Betaproteobacteria-2
GCCACCACCGGCGACGATACCTTCTTCCACGGCAGCACGGGTTGCATGCAGCGCATCTTCAACGCGAGCTTTCTTTTCCTTCATTTCGATTTCGGTGGTAGCACCAACCTTGATCACGGCAACACCGCCAGCCAGTTTGGCTACGCGCTCTTGCAGTTTTTCGCGGTCGTAATCGCTGGTGGATTCTTCCGCCTGCTTCTTGATCTGGTCGATACGGGTCTTGATGTTGGATTCGTCGCCGGCACCGTCGATGATGATGGTGTTTTCCTTGCTGACTTCGATACGCTTGGCCTGGCCCAGGTCTTCCAGCTTGATGTTTTCCAGCTTGAGGCCCAGTTCTTCAGCAATCACTGTACCGCCGGTCAGGATGGCGATGTCTTCCAGCATGGCCTTGCGGCGGTCGCCGAAGCCAGGAGCCTTGACGGCGCAGGTCTTCAGGATGCCACGGATGTTGTTGACCACCAGGGTCGCCAGTGCTTCACCGTCGATGTCTTCAGCGATGATCATCAGTGGGCGGCCGGCCTTGGCAACTTGTTCCAGTGCTGGCAGCAGGTCACGGATGTTGGAGATCTTCTTGTCGTAGAGCAGGACAAAAGGGCTTTCCAGCAATGCGATCTGACGATCGGCATTGTTGATGAAGTAAGGGGACAGGTAGCCGCGGTCGAATTGCATACCTTCAACCACGTCCAGCTCGTTTTGCAGACCGGAGCCGTCTTCAACGGTGATGACGCCTTCCTTGCCGACCTTGTCCATGGCGTCAGCGATGATCTGGCCGATGGAGGCATCGGAGTTGGCGGAAATGGAGCCAACCTGGGCGATTTCCTTGCTGGTGGTGCATGGCTTGGACATGTTCTTCAGTTCGGCAACAGCAGCTTCAACCGCCTTGTCAATACCGCGCTTCAGGTCCATCGGGTTCATGCCGGCGGCAACAGACTTCATGCCTTCGCGGATGATGGCTTGTGCCAGCACGGTAGCGGTAGTGGTACCGTCACCAGCGATGTCGGAGGTCTTGGAAGCGACTTCCTTGACCATTTGTGCGCCCATGTTCTCGAATTTGTCTTTCAGTTCGATTTCCTTGGCAACAGATACACCGTCCTTGGTGATGGTAGGCGCGCCGAAAGAGCGTTCCAGAACCACGTTACGGCCTTTAGGGCCCAGAGTTACCTTGACGGCATCGGCGAGTACATTCACGCCGGCAACCATTTTGTGGCGAACTTCGTCGCCGAATCTTACGTCTTTAGCAGCCATTATTGAATCTCCTTAATAAAATCATTAGCCACAGAGAACACAGAGTTCACAGAGAAAACCGGCTAATTCGGTCGTGAGCTCTCCGGGTTTCATGGGCATACGAATCGGAATAACTACCACACAAGTTGAGAAGCCCATCTCTGTGCCCTCTGTGAACTCTGTGGCTGAAATGTTTTGGCTTTTAGCCTTCGATGACGCCCATCAGGTCTTCTTCGCGCATGACCAGCAGCTCTTCGCCGTCTACCTTGACGGATTGGCCTGCGTATTTGCCGAACAGCACCTTGTCGCCGACTTTGACATCAAGAGGAATCAGTTTGCCGGCTTCGTCTTTCTTGCCAGCGCCGACAGCAATGATTTCGCCTTGATCCGGCTTCTCGGTGGCGGTGTCAGGGATGACGATGCCGGAAGCGGTAGTACGGACTTCTTCCAGTCTTTTGACGATCACGCGATCGTGTAAAGGACGAATCTTCATGTAATGCTCTCCTTGTGATGTATTGAAATGCGCATCGCGGCACAGGCTGTGATACGCAACAGAAAATGTAGCTAGACAGACGATATTAGCACTCGTGTCTGTAGAGTGCTAATAATAAGGGCGGAACCGGATTATTTCAAGAGGCGCATTGGTTAACTGGATTGCCAAGTGGACAACCAAATTGTTGAAGACAACAGTTTAAAAATTGTAAGGGTTTGTATTTAAGAGCGATTAATTAAGTAGTAACGGCAGTGACAGACATGCCGTGATTCTGTTAATCACATTCAGAACGGGAGATTTGCCATGAACACGCAAGCTAAACAATTGAGAACAGCCGTACTTACCGGGTTATTGAGCACCGTGATCGCCATGCCGGTTCCTGCCCTCGCCGCGCGCTGCGCCCCATGTACACCTAGGTCGCGGCAGAACCCGTGCAGCCCATGCGCGGCCAAGAATCCTTGTGCCGCGAAGAACCCGTGCGGTGCCAAGAACCCGTGTGCGGCGGGTGATCGCATCGATCCCAAGCTGGTTCTTCGCCCCAAGGGTACCAAGCCTTATCAGGGCGACAAGCAGGTGCTGGTCAAGGAAGGCGAGCGCCTCTGGAACAATCCCAGGTTGAGTGGTTCCAAAACCATTTCCTGCGCGACCTGCCATACCGGCGGAACGATGTTTCAGCCTGATTTTGCCAAGCCCTATCCGCATCGCGTACAAATGGCGGTCGATAACGCCGGCCTGCAATCGATCACTCTGGAAGAAATGGTGCAGTTCTGCATGGTCAAGCCGATGCAGGCACAGCCGTTGCCCTGGAATTCCCGGGAGCTTGCGGCGTTGACGGCTTATACGGCAGAGGTGCAGAAGAATTTCAAGCCAGGCAAGGCAACTGCCAATCCTTGTGCTGCCGGGAATCCCTGCTCGGCAAAGGCGAAGGGTTGTGGCGCCTGCGCTCCTGTCGCGAACCCATGTGCGGGCAAGAACCCTTGTGCAGCTAAAAATCCGTGCGCAGCCAAGAACCCGTGCAAGGCAAAGAATCCTTGTGCTGCTCACTAGATTGGTGACCTAGAGGCGCAATAATGATGATTGTGGGCGGTGGGGCTGTGAGTTTGCTTTATCGCCCTTGATTCTGGAGCCATGATGGAGACCATCGATTTTTCAATGTTGCCGCGTATCCAGCTTGAGCATATGGCAGATGCCGGTGCGCGAGTGCTGGAATGCTATCGGGTTCTGGGCAAGGCCGGGATGAATATCGTCAGTGAAGTGCTGCGTGAGCAGGGCGAGTTCGTCGAATTTGAGCATTATCCCCGGGATGACATATTCGACACGGAGACTCACAGCCAGTACTACTACCATGCCCACCGTGGTGAGGCCGGAGAGCATGGTCATTTCCATACCTTTTTGCGACAGCCCGGCATGCCCAAGGGGGTACGGCCGCTGGGCTATGTGGGAGACGAGCCCTGGCCACGCGGCAAGGATGCGCTCTCTCACCTGATAGGCATCTCGATGGATGCCTACGGCTTTCCGGTGGGGCTATTCGCCACCAATCGCTGGGTGACCGGCGAGGCCTGGTACCAGGCATGCGACGTCATCAAGATGCTGGATCGTTTTCATATCGACCATGCCTGGCCATCATGGCCGGTGAACATCTGGATTTCATCCATGCTGACCTTGTTCCGGCCGCAAATCGAAGATCTATTAAGGACACGTGATCAGGTCGTAGGGGCATGGATAGACAGAAATCCGGAAATCGACGTCTTTGAGGACAGGGGGTTGGAGTTGACCGGCTATGCTCCAATCAGCGTTGAGCAGCAGATAAAATCCATCGTGCAGGCGCTGGAGCCAGTATCGATGGCCAGATAAGTTCTCACGCCGCCAGTGCCAGATGGCGGCTGCTTTCCCTGACCAGTTCATCCAGCAGATGGCTATCGATCTCAGGTTCAAGATCGCGCTTGCTGCCGCGTCTACCTGTGGGTGCGATTGAGAGTCGGCCACCGCTCCTGTCGACGGAGGCTTCGCCCCCGCATGACCGGCAATATACATGGTCGCCATGCAGATGGCGGCGGCTAATGACGATGGTTGGTCCGCACATCGGGCATGTCTGCAACGGGATGCCCTGCTCGCTGTGGCCAACAATGTGGTCCAATTTCCCACTTCCCCCCAGCCGGATGAACCGTTGCCCCCATGCTGCATGGAATTGCCTGCCCAGATTTTCCTGAATGATGCCTAGCGCCTTTCCAGTCGGTATGCCCTTGCGGTATGGGCGAGTACTGGTCATGGCGTCAAAGGCGTCGCAAATACCAACAATGCTGGCGTCCACACTAATGGCAGGGCCGGACAAGCCATGTGGGTAACCGCCTCCGTCAGGTGTTTCATGATGCGAGAGGATGGCGCTACGTGCCAGCTCGGCCAGTGGGTGGTCGGCCAGCAAGCGGCTGCCGACCTCGGGATGGGTCTTGATGACCTCATATTCTTCGGCAGTCAGTTTGTCTGGTTTGTTGAGGATTGCGTCAGGTACGCTGATTTTGCCGAGATCATGCAGAAAGCCGCCTAGCGCGATTCGGGCTACCTCGTTTGCAGGCAGGCCACCATCCTCGGCCAGGATGCGGCAGAATTGGGAGACGCGCCACAAGTGACCACCCGTATAGGGATCTCTTGCCTCCACCATGGAGGCCATGACGAAGAGGCTTTTCAGTAAATGTTCGGCGTGGTTCATGGTTGTCACCTGTCGTCAGGTTGATCGTGATGTGCGGTAAACCCACTGTATGTGGCTACAGCGAAGGGGAGCAGGAAGTTGGGCAGAAAATGCAGCCATGAGACGCGGCCTTCCAGCATATCCCCGCCCTGATTGATGATGTTCAGCAGCGCCCCGACCACGGCTGAAATACGAAGTGCATTCGAGACTATTTGCTGGTGGCCGTGTTTCATTAATCAGAAATCCACTTCGACCTGCATCGTGCGGGCAAAGCGGTTGAAACCGGCAAGCAATTCAACGATGCCTATCGTCTCAATGATGTCCGTTTCGGCGATGCCCATCTGCTTTAGGGTGCTGATGTCTTTGTCAGATATATCACGCCAGTGCAGGTTAACCTTGCGGGCGAATTTGATCAGTTCGACATCGGAAGCGGTGAACTCGGACGGATAAAGTCCCAGCAACAAGGCATTGATATGGCCTCTTTCCATTCCCAGGTTTTGCAGTGCAACCGAATGTGCCGCGATGCAATAGGCACAGCCGTTGTCGAGTGAAACCATTAACGCCATGATTTCCTTGGTCTGGCGGAGCACGCCACCGCCAAGCAGCACCGCTTTGGTCTTGTTCCAGTTCGCTTCCAGCAAAGCAGGATGTTTAGCGTAGGCGCGGAACAGATTGGGCACCATGCCGAAGGTGTGGTGTATATCCTGCAGGACCGGCAATGCCGGATCCGGATTGAAGGTACTGGTAGCTTGTGTCATTTTTTATCCATTTGAACTCTTGGTAAGTAACTCGTCAGTTCAGTCAGCCAGTGCTATCGGTGCTATGGCCGTGTTATTGCCAACGATGAACGCTCGGTCAAGGTGCATCGCCCTGATTCCATCGGTTAATGGCAATTAAACGGCTGTGATGCGGACTACTTACAACCGGCTTTCTGGCACGTTGAAGCGGCACATGCGTGATTGGCGGCACAATCTTCACCGAGTTCCTTGCGGATATTGGCGAGCGCGCTCCGCATCATCATGGGAAACATGACCGCAGTCATGTGACGCATGAAGAATCCGCGCCAGTTGAAGTAATGGCGCCAGGTCAATTCACAACCACCATCGGCAGTGGGTACGATCAGCATCACGGAGACATGGTCCCGGGTTGGCATCATCATTTTAGATTTGGCTTCCACCCGGAAGGCATAGCCGTGTGGCGGATTCCACCAGAGAATGGTTTCGTCGATTCCGCCCATGCCGTGCAGTGAGCAGTGCCGGATGGAGCCGACATCGCATTGTCCGTTACTCTTGTGCTCCATGGCGACGGCGCGCATGAGCGGCACCCAGTTGACCACGGCATGGTGGTCTGAAACGGTATCGAACAGCTTTTGCGGCGAAACATGGAATCTGGCTGTCAATTCAAGGCGCAATGGCGCCCTGGTGTGTTGCATGACGTCGAATGGGGTTGAGATCGTCATGGTGGTTTCCTTTTTGAGTGTTGGGCACGTCATTTCCTGAATACATGGAAATGACGTGCGGACGTGGTTTACCGGTCAAGCCGCGCACGCAGAGGTACTGCAGGCGGCAGCCTGACATGCCGGCTGCCAGGCTCGCCCTGTGAATACCTCATCCAGCGGCGTATCGAACAAATGGTTCGCGTAGTTGCTCATGACCTTCACGGCAATCGCCTGCACGATGTTGAGAATGTGCTGTTCGGTATATCCGGCTTTCAGGAACGCTGCGGTGGATTCCTGACTGGGGTGGCCGCGTGAGTTGAGGACGACCTTGGTATAAGCACTCAACGCCTGCAGTTTCGCGTCGGGAACTTCTCGCCCATCGCGAATGGCATCGGTCACCTCGGTCGGCACCCCGGACATGGCATCCGCCACGAAACTGTGTGCGGCGACGCAGTAATGGCAGCCGTTCTCGCGGCTGATGGTCAGGAACACGACTTCCTGCTCCACCGGGGTGAACCCGGATTCATGACGGAACAGCCCGTAGGTGTAAAGGTAGCTGTCCAGCAGAATCGGCGCATTGGCCATATTGGCGTACATATTGGGGATGAACCCCAATGCGTTCTTTGCGCTTTCCAGGTTAATCCTCGCGCGCGGATGGGCGTCATGCACCGTACGTGGTGCGAGGGTAAGTTGGTAGTTGGACGACATAATTTTCTCCTTGGTGATTGGATGAACAGCTGGATATGCGTTTGATGAAAACTGCATATCGGCATGGATTGAATGATAGATAGATTGATGTGGATTAAAAATGATGATTAGTGCATTATTTATGTCAATTAGTACTGGATTAAATATATGGATGCACTAACAGACATTCTTGGATCCTTGCATCTCGGCGGCGGCATCTATTTCCGCTGCGAGCTGACGGCGCCATGGGGCATGGATATCGGTGAAACGCCGGTGGCGGAATTTCATGTGGTTACGCGGGGTACCTGCTGGATCAAACTGGCGGGTGAGGCTGAGCCGGTCTGCCTGAATGCGGGGGATCTGGTGGTGTTTCCGCACGGCCATGCCCACTTGTTTCTGGATGCCCCGGATAGCAAGGCGATCCCGCCGGCAGAATTGATCGGCGACCGGACTATCGAGAACTACGGGCCGGTGCGGTATGGTGGCGGCGGCAGCCCGGCTAATGTGTTGTGCGGTTATTTCGAGTTCGACCGGAAGACGCGCTCACCACTACTGGACGCATTGCCGGCATTTATTCATCTGAAGGGAACGGATGCCACGGAGCTCAATTGGTTGCAGACCACGATCAATTTCATCAGCCATGAGGTTCGTCATGCGCGGCCGGGCACGGCGGCAGTTGTGAACAGGCTGGTGGAGGTGCTGTTTACCCAGATCATGCGGGCCTATATCGAACAGTCAGTAACGCCCCCCGGGATTCTTGGCGCGATTGCCGATCCAAAACTTGGGCTGGCGATGAACGCCATGCATCAGCGGCCGGAAAATTCGTGGTCAGTCGATACACTGGCGCAGGAGGCCGGGATGTCCCGCACGGCTTTCTCTCAACGTTTCCATGCCTTGGCCGGACAGACACCCATGCACTATCTGACGATGTGGCGTATGCAAAAGGCGCGAAAGATGCTGGAAACCAGCAATCTTTCCATGCAGGCGATTGCTGAATCAGCCGGTTATCAATCCGAAGCCGCGTTCGGCAAGGCTTTCAAGAAATGTCTGGGCGTCAGTCCTGGCGCTTGTCGCCGCAGCGCTATATAGCCGAAGTTGGCGACTTGTTGGCGCTGCTGCGTCGGGCAATCAGGTAATCCAGGCTGGCCTTGCCTGCTCCGCCAAATAACAGCGGAAGAAACATGAGCATGAATAACAGGGGCAGTTTGTAGTTGCCATAACCATCATCCAGAACCGTGTAACCTTTCCATAGCTCACCCAGGCTGGACCATTGCTCCGGCCAGTGCACGGACGCAATCGCCACGATGGTCAGAATGATCAGGGACAAGCTGAAGAAGCGTGTTGCCAGTCCTAAAACCAATGCGGCTGCACCGATCAATTCGAACCAGGTTGCCATTTGCCAGCTGAGTTCAACCGGCAGAACATTGAAAGGGAAAGGGAAGCTCAGGTGGGCAAACCAGTTTTCCCCGGAGAATTTCATATAACCCGCTTCACCATATTCGTAAGCCAGTATCAGCCTCAGCAAGAGTGGCGGTATGATCAAGGCGCCAAGGCCAAGCCAGTTGATGGTCTTCCCATAGAGAGCAAAAAGTCTGGTCATGATGATGTTCCTTTGTCATCGTTGTGCAGTCGCCTGCCGTTTTTGAAATCCTCCAAAGCATCGTTTATCCGTTTTTTTGCTTCGTTGGATAATCGAGTGGGGTTTGACGGACTGTGCTGTTGCCAGCGGTTTCCTGCCTTACGCAGAAAACGGATTTGGTGCATGAAACTGGCGCATCCCCGGCACATCATCAAATGTACTTTGAGAGCCCACCTGTCTTTCAAGGACAATTTACCGTCCATTCCCTGGGACATGAGTTCGCTTGCCTGTCTGCAGTTGAGCATGATTTCCACTCCTATCTCGACCAGTGAATTTCCAGGCACTTGCTCAAGGCGACGCGAGCGCGATGCATCAATACCCAGATATTGCCCGGACTCAAGGCAAGGCTTTTGCTGACTTCCTCGTTTTCCATACCGTGAACCTCAATGGCGATGAATACTTCTGCTTGCTGCGGTTTCAGTCTGGAAACGCAGGACTCGAAAACACCCCAGAACTGCTTGCTTTCGAGTGCCTGATCAGGGTCCGGGTAAGGATTGGGTTTGTCTGCCCAGCGCCCGGCCTGATCAAAGAAGTCATCAATGCTTCCATCCTGGCCGCTGTTTTCCATCAGGTCGGATGCCAGGCTTTCCCGTCCCATGCGCCGCCAGTAATCAATCATCTTGTTCTTCATGATTGCAGTAAGCCAGGTGCGTACCGAGGCGCTTGAGGTATAACGATCCCTGGCGGCAAAAGCGGCAATCAGGGTCTCCTGCACCATGTCCTCTGCCAGGGCGGAGTCCTTGAGTCGTAGCAAGGCGAAACGGAAGAGGTAATCGCCATGCTCGTCAAGCAGACCTTCCGCGTTCAGTAATGGAGCCGTTTTCATGATGTGGCTGAGGACCAGTCCGGATCAGAACCAGCCCAGACCCCAGTGCCCGATTGCGGCGAGTACCATGATCATGGCAACGGCCACCATCATTTTCTCGTGGATGCACATCCCCTTGCTGGCGCTGCACTTGCTATCCATCTTGCACATTAATGACATAGTTTGTTCCCCCAAATATTTAACGAATAATGAAAGCTTCCATTCAAAGCCTGAACATTAATCGTACTTGGAGTAATAAACTTACAGCATCACATGAAAAATATCCCGATAAATGCCAGCTGGGTATGACATTTATCGGGCCATGATGGCGCCAGAATGGGAAGGGTTACTAATCCAGCTTTTGCTGGAGTTCAGATTGGGCCTTGTTGGCTTCGGGGTGCACCAGATTGAGGGCGATGGCCTGATGCAGGTTGTAGTCCGCACTTTCCAGCTTGCCAAGTTGTTGCTGTGCCAGACCCAGTGCGTACCAGGCTTCCGCACACTCAGGTTGCTCAGTGATCCAGGCCGTGCTGATGGCTTCGAGCGTTTTCCAGTCTTCGGTCTGTATCGGGTGCACGACGCGCATGAAATAGGGACGCTGGGCTTCCGGAACATCCCAGAATGGTGGTTCGCGCTGTTCTGCCATGGTTTGCATGGGTTGTTCCAGCAGGGGTTTTACCCAGTCGACCGGAATGTTGTAGTAAAAAGCGTTGCGCCCCGGGCTTTTCAGCGTGACGAGGCCGACCAGGGTGCCGTCATCCGTGAACAGCGGGCCGCCGCTGCCACCCATGCGGAAATCAGCGGTAGCGCGGATGATGTTACCGTTGTCGTATGGATAGAGCGCCGTGACTTCGCCGTAGGTGGTCAGCGGTTTCTTGGCGTTGTTCGGGAAGCTGATGGTAAACACCGCTTGCTCGTATTGCAGCTGTTTGCTGCTGCCCAGTTTGACCGCAGGTAGATCCAGTCCCTGGAACTTGAGCAGGCAGAGGTCGTGCTTCCAGTCAGCCTTGATGCCGACCGGTGTGAAGCTTTCGCCATATTTGCTGATACGCACGCCCTGCGCGTTGGCGACTACATGGCAGTTGGTGGCGACATGATCCTCTGCGACAACGACACCCGAGCCGACGCCATGGTGGCCCTGTGGGTTGATGACGTGGATCTTGACGACGGAAGGCTTGAGTTCGTAAACCATGCCGTCAGGCGGTTGTGCTGCTGCGTTGAGCGCGTAAAGCAAGGGCGCAGCAAACAATATGGAATGCTTCATGACAGTAAATCCCCAGATCGACTGTTACTGTGACATCGTTATAGCACCGAAATTCCCGGCATGTCGATAGTGCCGTGTCAGCATGGACTGGAAGCTGATTGAAAACTAGAATGACTGAAAGATGGTGTACGCTCAGATGGAAAGGAACGCGCGATGACGGCAGAGATCAGGAATGCTTCGATTCAGCAGATCAATATCGCCTACAACCCGGTTGAAGATCGGCTGTTGCTGAAGATCGGTTTTTCCGACGACGTCGAACTGGCGGTCTGGCTGACCCGGCGTCTGGTCAAATCCCTGTGGCAATTGCTGCAGATGGATGAAGCTGTACAGGGCATGGCCGCGGCGGATTCCACAACGGGTGGACATATGACGCAAACTGCGGACAAGCCGGTTGGTTTGCAGAAACTGGATTTCACCTCTGAATACAAACCCCGGCAGACCATCAATCAGCATGAGATCCTGTTGGCCAGGGATTGCCATCTGCTGAAGACTGCGAGCCGGCAGACATCGCTGGAGCTGGTTTGCAGCAACGGCCAGACCATCAAGCTGATGCTGACGCAGGAACTCACCTTGGCGCTTATCAATATGTTGCAAATGGTCAGCAAGGAAACGGCATGGGAATTGTCTATGGGCCTGCATGCGCCGGTGATGAGCGCTATCCAGACCAGTACGGCCCTGCATTAATCATACGGACACAGGTATCTTAAAAAGTTGAGCATTCAGAAAAGTCGAGATGGATAACAAGGATCTTCTGGAAAGGAGTCTGCGCGCGGTCTGGCATCCCTGCACGCAGATGAAGTCACATGAAACCATGCCGCTGATACCGATACAGCATGGTCAGGGTGTGTGGCTGTATGACATGAATGGAAAACGCTACCTGGATGCGGTCAGCTCCTGGTGGGTCAACCTGTTCGGCCACAATCAGCCGCAGATCAAGCAGGCGATCAGGGATCAGATGGACGCGCTGGAACACGTCATCCTGGCCGGTTTCACGCATGAGCCGGTGGTCAGGCTGTCCGAACGTCTGGCGACGCTGACGGGACTCGGCCACTGCTTCTACGCGTCCGACGGCGCATCGGCGACCGAGATCGCGCTGAAAATGAGTTTTCATTATTGGCGCAATACTGGCAAGCCGGGCAAGACCCGATTCCTCAGTCTGCAGAATGGCTATCATGGAGAGACGCTAGGGGCGCTTTCCGTGACCGATGTTGCTATTTTCAAGGATACTTACGCGCCCTTGCTGCTAAAAAGCGAACAGATGCCGAGTCCTGACTGGCGGTT
>PHCM01000313.1 GCA_002842255.1 Betaproteobacteria bacterium HGW-Betaproteobacteria-2
TTATATCATGCGCCCCCTATGGCTGCATCAATCAATCAGGGCACGGTGATTAACAACATTGAGTTTGCGCAGAAAGCGCTTGAAATTCATGATATAATCATCGTTTTGCATTTTTCACGTCTTGCCGACATGCTGGCTAATACCGAAGGTCGGCTGGATTGCCGGCTGCAGGGTGGCAAGGATGCAAATAATGCCCCTTATATCCGGTTGCTGGTACAAGGGACATTGAGCCTGACTTGTCAGCGTTGCTTGCAGCCTTTTGAGCATGAGGTCTCGATCGATACGCACTTTGTATTAGTGCGAAATGAATCGGATATGCCAGCGCCGGAAGATGAAAGTGATGAAGAAGATTATCTGTTAATTCAAGCTGAAATGCCCGTGTTTGAATTGATAGAGGACGAATTGCTGTTGGCCTTGCCGATCGCACCCAGGCATGAAGAGGGTGAGTGCAGCAATGAAAGCAACACAGGCGATTACAAGAAACCTAATCCATTTGCCAAGCTGGAACTGCTCAAGAGCAAAAAGTAGGCTGGCAAGTTTATTTAAAGAAGTATTTACAGGAGCATTATCATGGCCGTTCAACAAAACAAGAAGTCACCCTCCAAGCGTGGCATGCATCGTTCACACGATTCCTTGACCAACCCGGCGCTGGCTGTTGAGCCAACCACCGGTGAGACCCATCTGCGTCACCACGTCAGCCCTAACGGCTACTACCGTGGTCGCAAGGTTATGCCTGCCAAGGGCGAGTAATCCTTTCCAAAATCAGCATGGCGGGTAATTTTTACCCGCCATCTGTTTTTATCTTTTCTATTTCCAGAAGCTAATAGCGAACATGGATATCACTGTCGCTATCGATGTCATGGGGGGCGATCACGGCCCGCATGTCACGATACCTGCTGCGCTCGAAGCGCTCAAACAGGACGACGAACTCAACATCATTCTGGTCGGCCTGACCGAGGCGATTGAAGCCGAGTTGGGCGCCAGGGGTGCTAAAGTCAGTCCCCGTCTACGCATACATCACGCCAGTGAAGTGGTGACCATGGATGAGTCCCCGCAAAGCGCGATGAAGAACAAGAAAGATTCTTCAATGCGCGTTGCCATCAACCTGGTCAAGACCGGCGAAGCCAATGCCTGTGTCAGTGCCGGCAATACCGGCGCACTGATGGCGACTGCGCGTTTTGTGCTGAAAACCCTGCCCGGTATCGATCGTCCGGCCATTGCGGCCATATTGCCCAATCAAAAGGGCACGACCTATATGCTGGATCTGGGTGCCAATGCCGATTGCACACCGGAACAACTGCTGCAGTTCGCCGTCATGGGCGCCATGCTGGTCTCCTGCGTCGAGCACAAGGAGCGGCCTACTGTGGGTCTGCTCAATATTGGTTCGGAAGATATCAAGGGCAATGAGATCGTCAAGCAGGCGGGGGAATTGCTGCGCGCCAGCCACCTCAACTTCTACGGCAATGTCGAAGGTACCGATATCTACAAGGGCACGACCGATGTGATCGTATGCGATGGCTTTGTCGGCAATGTGGCCCTGAAGACTTCCGAGGGTCTGGCGCAGATGATGAGCAAGTTTCTGATTGCGGAATTCAAGCGCAACTGGTTCACCAAACTGA
>PHCM01000314.1 GCA_002842255.1 Betaproteobacteria bacterium HGW-Betaproteobacteria-2
AGTTCGAGTCTCTCCTTTCGCACCAAATATTATGATTTAAGGGATTCGGTACATGTCAGCAACTGTTGAAACCATAAGCAATCTTGGCCGCCGCATTACCGTCGTAGTGCCGATGCAGCCAATCATCGAGGAAGTTAATCAGCGCATTAACCGTTTGGCACGTACTGCAAAGCTTGCGGGCTTCCGTCCAGGCAAGGTGCCACGCAAGATTGTCGAGCAGCAATACGGTGCCCAGGTGCGTGACGAAGTCTTGTCAAATACTGTGGAGCGCACTTTTACCGAGGCGGTTGAAGAGAACAAGCTGCGTGTCGCCGGTTTCCCTGATATTCAGCACAAACCGTTCGGCGATGTGGTTGAGGAATTTGAATATACCGCCACTTTCGAAGTCTTTCCAGAAGTCGTTGTCGGTGATTTGGCCAAAGCCAAGATCGAACGTCCTACGCTGGAACTGACCGATGCAGACGTCAAGAAAACCATCGATGTCCTGCTCAAGCAGCGTGCAACCTTTGAACCGGTGAAGCGTGCGAGCAAGAAGGGTGACAAGGTCAACGTTTCCCTCAGCGCCTCGATCGATGGACAGCAGGTTGAAAGTACTGGCGACCAGGGCGTTGATCTGATTCTGGGTGAAGGCAACCGCTACCCCGAGTTTGATGACAATCTGGTCGGTGGCAAGGCTGGTAGCGAAAAGACTTTTGAAATCAGCTATCCGGCAGATCACAATCCGCAGCAACTGGCTGGCAAGGCCGTGGTTTACGAGGTCAAATTCAATAGCGTGGAGCAGGCAAAATTGCCGGAAGTCGATGCTGAATTTGCACGCAGCCTGGGCGTGGAAGATGGTGATGTGGAAAAAATGCAGGCCGAAATCAAGGCCAGCCTTGGTCAGGAAGTAGACAAGCGCGTCAAGGCAAAGCTCAAGGAACAGGTGTTCCAGGTCTTGCTGGAAAATGTCGAGCTTGAGTTGCCAAGGGCGCTGATCGATGTGGAAATCAATCGTCAGATGGAAATGACCCGACGCAATCTGCAGCAACGTGGCGTTGATGTCAGCAATGTAACGCTGGAGCCTGCCATGTTCGAAGAGCAGGCGACACGCGCAACCAAGCTGCGTCTAATTCTGTCTGAAGTGGTAATCAAGAATGAATTGCAAGCCAATCCGGAGCAGGTGCGTGCTATGGTTGATCAGTTCGGCCAGAGCTTCGAACGTCCTGAAGAAGTGGTGCGTTGGTATTACGCCGACCCCAAGCGTCTGGATGAGCCAGCCGCGTTGGCTACCGAAGAGAATGTAGTCGACTGGGTCCTGAACCAAGTCAAGGTCAGCAACAAAAAAGTCAAATTCGATGAACTGATGGGAAACGCCTGAGATGAGCATGCACAGCAAGTGGGAGCCGAATAATCTGGGGTTGATCCCCATGGTGGTCGAACAGAGCGGTCGAGGAGAGCGTTCTTACGATATCTACTCCCGCTTGCTGAAAGAGCGCGTGGTGTTCCTGGTTGGCCCCGTCAATGACATGACAGCCAATCTGGTAGTCGCCCAGTTGCTGTTTCTGGAAGCTGAAAATCCGGACAAGGATATTTCCTTCTACATCAATTCGCCCGGCGGTTCAGTGACTGCTGGTA
>PHCM01000315.1 GCA_002842255.1 Betaproteobacteria bacterium HGW-Betaproteobacteria-2
CGGGCGACCGCCTGTATGAGGGTATGGTGATTGGCATCCACAGTCGCGATAACGACTTGGTAGTCAATCCGATCAAGGGTAAGCAACTGACCAACGTGCGTGCTTCCGGCACCGATGAAGCGGTGCGTCTGGTACCGCCGGTCCAGCTTACGCTGGAATCTGCCGTTGAGTTTATCGATGATGATGAACTGGTGGAAATTACGCCGAAGACTATCCGCATCCGTAAGCGCTATCTGCTGGAACACGAGCGTAAGCGCGCATCCAAGGATTAAAGTTAGGCATTAAAGTACAAGAATTGTGAAAAGGCATTGCAATAAAGAACCCGGCTTAGGTCGGGTTTTTTATTGTCTCTTTAAAGTATTGCCGCTTTGTTGCGTGTGCAGGCGGCGGTTTTAATCAAACTGTCATTATGCGGCGCTAGACTCCGCTCCATTACCTGATCAGGATATTTCACATGGAGCTTGCCGACTTGAATCATCAGACACTTTCCGAGCTATCGGCTTTTGTAGCCAACGCCCGCAAGGAAGGTTTCTCGTTCAAGCCATCACAAATCGTGCGGGATGCTGCTTACTGCAAGAGTCTGATAGATACTGTGGCAAGCCGCGGCTCGGCAGCGTTGACCAAGTCGGCCCGTAACATTGTCGGTAAGTATCACAAGTCAGAAAAAATCAGTGCTGCCTGAGGACTGGCTATCAGAGGAGCATTTGGCGATTGTGGCTGCGCCTTGATCTAGTGCATCCAAATAAATGCAACATTGTTGCACAATTGATCATGGAGCATATAAAATGCAACATTGTTGCATTTTTGCGTGTTCCTTATGTTCTCACAAGCTATCCATCGACTTGAAAGCCCTGGCCTTGACGGCAGGGTTTCCTTTTTCTGTCTGATTCATTGTTTACTGTTTCTGTGGATGACAGTCCTGATTCCTGTTGTTCCTATACTGGATGGGCCGGTTTACGTGTGTTTGCTCATTGCCTTGGTGCAGGCCATAGCAGAAAGCCGGAGGCAGAACTGGTGCCTGAAGCTTGTTTATCGCCGCATTACGCAAACATCATGACACTGTTCTGGATCATCATTGCCACGCTGGCCGGCGGTGTGCTCTCGGTGCTGTTGGCTGCCACGTTCGCACTTTCCGTGTTGGCACGGTTTGCCGACAAAATGGTGGCCTTTTCGGTCGGCGTGCTACTGTCGTTTGCGCTGACTGACATCCTGCCAGAAGCCGTACATCTAGGACTGCCGGTCGAGCAGGCCGGTTGGACGCTTCTGGCCGGCCTGATTGGCTTTTTTCTGCTGGAAAAACTCGCCCTGTGGCGGCATGACCACGCTGCATCGAAAGGCCATAACACTGATCAGCCGCAGGTGGCAATGATCGTCATCGGCGACGGTATGCACAACTTTGTCGATGGCGTTTTGATTGCGGCAGCATTTCTGACAGATACAGCACTCGGTTGGGCTACGGCGCTGGCAGTCATGGTGCATGAAATTCCCCAGGAAATTTCGGACTTCATGGTGTTGCTCAGCGCCGGCGTGACCCGCGCCCGGGCATTGGCGCTGAATGCGCTATCCGGTGCCGCCATGACCTTGGGTGGTGTGCTGGGCTGGATTGCGCTGG
>PHCM01000031.1 GCA_002842255.1 Betaproteobacteria bacterium HGW-Betaproteobacteria-2
CGCACTCTCCGGCACATCGGTCAGCTCCGCCTTGTCGCCGCTGCTGCTGTTCTCGGCAAAGGCGCGAATCTTCTGCACATAATTCGCATCCTCGCGCGAAACAAAGCGCCCCTCGTTCACCGCCCGTTCCAGATGAAAATGACACACATAATTGGCGCGTCCCTTCAGCATGCTCACTGTCACGGGCACTTTCAATGCATCACGCACTGCGGGTAAGTCTCGGTTAAAAAGCTGGTCTTGCAGGGTTTTGGTGCCGGTTGAAATAATCACCTTGCCACCAGAAAGCAGCGCCGGCACCAGATAGGCAAAGGTCTTGCCGGTGCCGGTGCCCGCTTCTGCCACCAGCTGGCCGCCCTGCTTGATCGCATCTGCGATGGCCTGCGCCATTTCCAGCTGTTGCTGGCGTAAACGATAACCGGGAATGGTTTCAGCAAGTGGGCCTTGCGGGGAAAAAACGTGATTGAGATCGGACATAGGCAGATTATAAAGGGTGAGACTGAATATGCTGAGCAAATGCCGGGGGAATCAAAAAAGAAATTGGCAAGCTGATAAAAATGCGAAGTTGGTGACGCTTTCCTGTTGATTCTCAATGAGAACACGGCCTATGATTTGGCTATATTATGAATACCTATAAAAAGTGCGTTTTAAATGATGCGAAATGGATTAGTCGTGACCTGTTTCCGACTTTGCTCTTTAAATTTCACCGGGCCTGCGCGAAAAGCCGCGCAGGCCAGTGAATTCAGACGTTAGCCATCAATGGAACCTGATTTGGAAACTTGGATAAGCATAGGAATCTCTCTCTTAGCTCTTTCTATTTCTGGAGCTACAGCTTGGCTGACCCTATTTAAAAAAGGCAAGCTGTTAATGACACAGCCAACCAGCATTTTCTTCGGGCCTGACGGTGGTTTCTTTGAAAGTACGAGAAACAAGGTCTATTTACGTACATTACTGTATAGCAGTTCTAGAAAAGGTCAGGTAATAGAGAGTATGCACGTCACACTTGAGCGTGGCGAAACCAAACAAAACTTTTCTATCTGGGTTCACGGTGGACAAAAAGGCGATCTATATAGAGGAAGTGGGCTATTTGTAACTCATGAAGGTGTAACCTTTAATCACCATTTCCTCCTACCACCGGATGGTTCCGATTTTAAATTTCTCGCGGGCAATTACACGCTTAAGGTGTTCGCTAAATTGGTTAGTGAACCAAAACCAACTCAATTATTTTCCATACCGTTGATAGTAACTGAATCACAGGCGGAAGAATTAAAACAAAAACAAGCTGGGTTATTTTTTGACTGGGGACCAGATCAAGGGAATTACTATTCCCATATCGATATAAAATCCGAGCCGGATTTCGATCAATTTATCGAATTAATGGCTAACAAAGAAATCCAGCCGACGCAAAAAACGCGCGGCTGATTTTGGCGTTATGCGCCCCATCACTAATGGGGAAAAATGAATGGAGTCAAACTCGATTGATTCATTAAAAGCGCGCCCCTTATCTCAACCATTAGTCTTTGTAAGTTCGATATGCGATTTCAAGGAAAAATAAGCAACTGGAAAGATGACCAAGGTTTTGGATTCATCACCCCGAACGGTGGCGGGAAACAAGTATTCGTTCATATCAGGTCATTTTCAAACCGACAACGAAGGCCAGTCGGTAACGAAATCGTAACCTACGAACTCAAGACCGATGCTAAGGGTCGCTCACATGCTGAGAGCGTCGCATTCGTCGATGAGCGGATGCCTTCGGCCACTTCATCAAAGCATAGCAATATCCTTCCCATTTTGACTTTTCCCTTCCTCGTCTTCGTTGCAGGGTCGGTGTTTGCAGGCAAGTTGCCGTTTGCTGTCCTTGGGCTCTATCTTGTTGCCAGCACCATTGCCTTTGGCGCTTACGCACTCGACAAATCAGCCGCAAGAAATAATCAGTGGCGCACCCAGGAGAGTACTTTGCATCTCTTCGCCTTGGCCGGAGGTTGGCCGGGGGCTTTAGCCGCACAAAGGATACTTCGCCACAAATCCAGAAAACAGTCTTTTCAAGTCGTTTTCTGGATCACAGTTATCCTTAATTGCGGCGCTCTCGGCTGGCTATTCACGCCTTCCGGCACTGAAGCTCTTCATTCCATTCTTGGTGCGTGATGAGAGCTAAGCCCTCCATCACACAGGGCGCGCCAAGACCGCGAGAATATTCCTCGACATCATTGATGCCAAAGTGCCTAATACTGTCGTGAAAGCGCGTCCCTTATGTCATCCGTTAATCCTTACCGCATAGCTTAGTCACTGAATGACCATCACATCGAAAAACATACCGCGCATTCCCGTTGCGCCAAATTCCATTCAAAAGGGAACCCCTCTAAAAGACCTGCTTGGTTCAGAAGCGGTTGATTGCCTGGCACATAATATTTTGCTCGTGTATCCGCAGTTCGAGGAACAGCCATTTCGCAGAGCTGCGCTATCCAACCTGGAGCCGCTTGGGATCATGGAGCGCGGGCAGCATTTCGCAAGGGCGCTTCGTCCATGCTTGCCTGACAAATACGAAGATGCGATTGAAATACTCCTGGCTTCCTTGACGCCGCCGCAAACTGAAACAGAGGGGCTGGGGCTGGCAGTTTTTTTCTACCATACGCATAACTGCTTTGTTTCTGAGTATGGCCTGGATCCAGATAACAACGGTGGAGAAGACCCGTTTGAAATCTCCATGAAAGCGCAGTACGAACTCACCAAGCGGTTCACTGCCGAGTTTTCCATACGGCCTTTTCTGATTCATCAACAAGAGCGTACCCTGTCGCGGCTGCTCGAATGGGTATCCGATCCGGACCCTCATGTCCGGCGGCTTTGCTCGGAAGGCACACGCCCACGCTTGCCCTGGGCGGCACGGATTCCGGCATTCATCTCGAATCCGGAACCTGTGTTGCCAATTCTCGATGCCCTGAAAAACGATGAAAATCTTTATGTGCGCCGCAGCGTTGCAAACCATCTTGGCGATATTGCAAAAGACCACCACGAGATGGTGTTTGGAATTTGTGAGCGTTGGCTCAAAGGAGCTTCAAGCGAGGTGAAATGGCTTATTCGCCATGCACTCCGGCACCCTGCCAAAAAAGAAAACAAGACCGCACTCCAGCTCAGAGCCGCAGCGAAATAAGATCAAGTGAACCCGAGCTGTTTGGACCCTTTATTTTCGCCGCCAGGATATAACCCGCTCCAGCAGAACTGTTCAGAAAAACTCAGTCCTTTACTTTTACGTTGAGGGGCATAAGCTGCTATTTCTACAATTCGCCATACAACGGCAAAAGGAGACGCAAAATGCTTGAGACCATTGCAATCATCCTGGTTATCCTCTGGCTTCTGGGTTTTGTCAGCTCGTACACCATGGGCGGATTAATCCATATTCTCCTGGTCATCGCGGTCGTGGTGATACTGATTCGTGTCATCCAGGGACGACGCTTATAACGATGCCGGTGTAGTTCTATTCAAGGGCCACCGGGCAGAGAGGTCATGTAGTTGGCGGTCCTCGAACTGATAGTCAATCCCGACTGCGCCGTTCGAGGCGGCAAAGAGTTTCCTTTGAACTGGAGAAAACGGAATGAATGCACTCAAGATTGTGGCAATCGTGCTAATCGTGGCTGGCACACTGGGATTGGTATATGGCAGTTTTAGTTACACGAAAGAGACCCATCAGGCCAAGATAGGACCGATTGAGCTATCTGTAAAAGACAAAGAGACCGTCAACGTTCCCGTTTGGGCTGGTGTGGGCGCAATTGTAATAGGCGGTGCGCTCTTGCTTCTTGGCGGCAAAAAACCCTGATCGTTGCACCTTTTGCCAACAAGGTGATTCAGCAACAGCTCAATCGCAACGCACCTTCGCATAAGCTGCGCACTAGCGTCAGAAAACCTCTCAGACCAGGAAAGCCATGAATACATGAGGGAAATTATGTACAGCCAAAGCAGCTTTTTGATTGTGTTAGGCCTCTTTATTTTCATGTTGCTAGCCATGGAAATTGGCTTTCGAAACGGCCGCCGCAAACAGGCGAGCGCGGCTGAAGCGATCACACAAGCCAATGCCGTTCTGGTGTCGATGCTGGGGTTGCTGGCGCTATTGCTGGCTTTCACATTTTCCGCCGCGTTACAGCGCTACGAGAACCGTAGCCAGACGGTCGTGGCAGAATCCAACGCGATCGGCACCACCTATCTCAGGGCGCGACTGCTACCCGGAGAAATGCAGGATGAAGTGCAGGAACTGCTCCGCCAATACCTGGATGTTCGCATTCAGGAGGGCCGCGTCGATGCCACGGAACCGGCATTGCACGAGTCACTGATGCAGCAGGCGAAACTGATGGAAGCACAGTTGTGGAGCCATGCCACGAAGGCAGCAGAACTGGATAAGAGCGTCGTCACCAGCGGGCTCTTCATCCAGACCCTGAATGAACTCATCGACACTTCCGCCACCAGGGATGCGGCATTGAACCGGCAGGTGCCGGAAATCGTGCTGTTCCTGATGTTCGCGACGATTGTGCTGACAACGGCCACGCTCGGCTACGCATCGGGGATTGCCGGGCATCGGGTCACCCTCGCAGCATTCGCTCTCATGATACTCATCGCTCTGGTCGTTTACCTTATTATCGATCTGGACAGACCTCGACGCGGTGTTATCCAGGTGAGCCATGAAAGCATGCTGAGCCTTCAGCAGACCATTGAATCCGCCCAAGGACTCTCCGCCCAAACAGGCACTATGCGATAAGGCGATACAACACCTGTTACTAGTAAACTGTGCGTAAAAGAGAAGAATCCGAATAATGAAACCAAGAATCAGCATGATTACGCTCGGCGTTCACGATCTGGGTGCCGCAATCAGGTTCTACGAACATGGCCTGGGGTTCCCCCGTATGGAATCGCCTCCCGAAGTGGCATTCTTCACCCTCAGCGGAACGTGGCTTGGCTTGTATGGCCGCGAGGCACTGGCCGAAGACGCAACGGTATCTCCCGAAGGCAGCGGGTTCGAATCGTTCACGCTCGCCCACAATGTAAGCTCGGAGCAAGAGGTTGATGAAGTAGTGGCCCAAGCTGTCAGTGCAGGCGCGACCCTGGTCAAAAAGCCCCAGAAGGTGTTTTGGGGAGGTTACAGCGCTTATTTCAAAGACCCTGACGGTCATCTCTGGGAAGTAGCTCATAACCCATTGTTCTGGGTTGGGCCAGTAGATGAAAGCGCATAACTTGTAACTGCATACTACTTAATTTGAACATCAGGTTTTTATGTATACGATTGAATACCGGCACAACTTCCTGCTTGCAGCAGCTGACGTAGCTGCAGTCTTCGATTCTTCAGGTATTCGCCGCCCCACTAGGGATCTCGCACGAATCGAGCGCATGTTTGCCAATGCAAACCTGACTTTCTCCGCTTGGCATAATGAAAAGCTGGTAGGCGTATGCCGGGCACTGACCGATTTCAGCTATTGCTGCTACTTGTCCGATCTTGCGGTGAACAAGGCCTATCAAAAGCACGGCATTGGCCGCGAGCTTGTTGCCCGCGTCCAGGATGCGATTGGTGATGAGGTGGCACTTGTCTTATTGTCTGCTCCGGAAGCAATGGAGTATTACCCCAGGATTGGTTTCGAGAAAATTGAAAACGGGTTCACTATCAAGCGTGCCCGTTGAAGCAATGCTATACCGACAATCAAGCAGGACCATTCGCAAACGCATATTATTTCCCGCTGATTACCAGTCGCACCGTAGCGCCAAACCAAAACAGAACAGAGCATCCTCCCCATTGTCGCGAGCATCCACATAATCAGCTGAGAAATTCCATCAGCCGCAACGCAGAAGCCCAACCTCTTCAAACCAGCCTTGGCTCCCCATAACCCATAACGAATATTAAAAAATACTAACTAGTAAGTATGGTATCGTGTATAGCAACACTCGGTAAATCAAGCCACCAAGTGTTGCACATCTAGAAACCATACCGTACTGAGATTGTGGCACCAGGCACTCTGATTGCGACAGCCAGATAAGGCTAGAACCAGACTTTGTTACTGAAACATTTACTTTGAAAGGACGAAAAAACCATGAGATTTTTATTGATTACATCCGTTTTTCTTGCATTCATCACTTCTGCATTTGCTGATGGCCAGAAAATTGATCGAATGACTGCCGACACCATGGAGTCGTTTACTTCCAATAAGATGAAATGGGCCGATGAGCCAATTCTGCCCAAAGGCGCCAAAAGCGCATTACTACTTGGAGATCCAAATAAGGCAGGAGTTTTTATCGTTCGACTGAAATTTCCTCCGAACTACCAAATTCCGGCACATACACACCCATTCACAGAAGTCATTACAGTGCTTCAGGGGAAATTGGGAAATGGCATGGGACAAAAATTCGATGCCGGCAATGGAGAGGTTTTGAATCAGGGCGATAGTTTTGTATTACCTGCTGGCCACGCGCATTATGTGTGGACCGAGAATGAAGAGACGGTTGTAGAGCTTATTGCAACGGGTCCCTGGGATATCGCATACATTAACCCGGCCGAAGACCCTCGCAACGGCAAATAAGCAATTGACTCACTTGGATAGGTCTCATCCAGAGAATGGCCAGGCTCCATACAAGGGTCTGGCCGCAAGAATGTTTACGTCGTGGAAAAACCTGTTAGAGACGTTTTAAGCAAGTTAACCAAGGCCGCTATCGAGAATCGCATCTCATTCCCCGGCTTGGTTGAAACACTTTTAAAAAACGGCGTGCAGGGATTCAGCGCTAACTTGATTTCAGGTTGCAACACACTTTATATGCATGACGAATCCCATCATGTCGTATCTGGTTATCGTGCAGCACCGCCCGCGCCAGTCTTCCGGGCAGAGCGCGTTTTACAATCCTTTCGATTAACCCAAAACGGAGAATTGAATTACTCGGATTTCTGCAAACTTTTAGCGCAGGCTGGATGTGTTGAATTCACTATTAAAATTTCGGCCAGGCATACTAGTTTTCGAGGGAATGGAAAAGACTATACCGTCATTTGGTATCAAGGTATGCCGGCATGATGCTAACTGGCTGTATCAATCAGCGTATTGACCAGCGCTTTTGCATTATCCACGGCGCCAGTGCCACGCTGTGTTCTTTCCGTGATCGCGGCACCCTCGACGACCAATGCCAGTTGTAGTGCCAAAGCATCAGCATTTTTCAAGCCGGCTTCCCGTGCCAGTTCTGCCAGCGTCCTGCGGAAGGTCTGAGCGAACTCCAGTGAGCTTTGATGCACCGGATTATCCGATTGTGGAAACTCCACGCTGGCATTGATGAATGCGAAACCCTTGAATTTTGGATCACCAATCCAGTCAAGCATGCCGTTGACCAATGCAGACAATTTAGAAGCAGCGTCATCTTGATGCGCTGTAATTTCCGAGAGTTTCGCCCATAAACGTTCGTCGTATTCACGCAGATATTCAAGGATCAGTTGTTCCTTGGATTTGAAGTATTTGTAGAGCGTGACCTTGGCGATATCCGCCTTGGCAACGATGGTGTCTACACTGGTGGCATTGATGCCTTGTGTAGAAAACAGGTCTGATGCGACACTCAGGATGTATTCTCGCATTTGGGTTGCCATGGTTAGTTATCTCAAAATGACTGTAGCGCGAGGGATCGGGGGATAATAGCACTCTCTGGCAAGCGTCTGCTCATACCATGTGAGGAACGCGTCCAAGTTTGCGCGATCAACAGCAGGATTTTCAGGTGTGCGATAACTGATAACGTTCATATAAGCCGTTACTTGGTTGGGTGGCAAATTCAGTAGGTGCGGAGCAGGGCAAATACCATGGTCGACTTTCTTCTGCAGAGTAAAAGTGGCAGCCATCAAACTGGGATTGACACCTCCCGGCATAGGCACCGCTGTACGCATAAAAGTCTCGTCCGGTTCGTAGGCAACCGTTAGCACTTTTGGCGCTGGTATGTACGCTTGCCATAAAAGTGCAGCCATCGCGCCCACCACTATTGATGCAGCGGCCGACCATTGTACAAGACGCTTTTTTCTGCCCGTCTGGCAAGCACGCGCAACGACAACCTGTGCCGCAGCTGCAGCGTGCTGCAAAGCGTGTGCCTCAGGATTACGCAGTTCTTCAGCAATCGCACCTTGCAGCAGCATCAATAATTGCGCCGTGAGCCTGGCAGGGTTGCTGGCCCCTGCGGATATGGCCGTACGGGTCAGATAATCTTTCAGGTTCTCCGTTATGGATGGCACGTCTTTGACTTGCTCCCGATTACCGGGAGTAGATATCCACTGCTCAGCGACACTGAACACTGCGACCAATCGGCCAGCAGCAGTGCCACTCTGCTGATCCACCATGCGGACGAACCATTCTTTTTCCAAAAGCTGCATGAACCATGCTCGCCATTAAAACTTACTGGTTAGTATGCTTCCAATTCAGGGCAGGGTCAAATCAATTCCCAAAGGAATGTCAGCATGGGAATGCTGTTTCGATTTACCTGAACAGGGCAGGATGCCCCGACCGTTTTTATGATGCGCTATTATCTAACCTGTCGCCCTACCACTTCAGGCTTATGCTCAGAACATGTCTCAACAGCGCACAAAACCACTGATAGCAGCTTCCATCCTGCTACTCGGGATTCTGGCAATATCCGGAATACGGCCCTATGACCGGCCGACCTGGTTGCTGGAAGTGCTGCCCGTCATCATCGCCCTGCCTATCCTCTGGTTCAGTTATCGGAGTTTTCCGCTCACCACGCTGCTCTACATCTGCGTCTTTGCGCATGCCCTGGTGCTGATACTGGGCGGCACCTATACCTATGCGCGGGTGCCGCTAGGTTTCGAACTGGCCCAGTTTCTTGGCCTGGAGCGCAACCCTTATGACAAGATCGGCCATTTTTTCCAGGGCTTCGTGCCGGCGCTGGTCGCACGCGAGATACTGATACGAGGCGATTTTGTGCGCGGCCGCAAGATGCTGATATTCATCATATTGAGCATCGTGCTGGCCGTGAGCGCGAGCTATGAACTGATCGAATGGCTGGCCGCGCTGGTATTTGGCGATGGTTCGATAGACTTTCTCGGCACCCAGGGCGACCCTTGGGATGCGCAATCGGACATGCTGTACGCATTGATCGGCGGCATACTGGCCCTGCTGCTGTTTTCACGCATGCAGGACCGGCAAATCCGGCTGCTGCAAGAATAATGTAACCTGAATACCTTATCCTATGCCCATTAAAAGAACCCCCATCAACAAAAAGCCTACCAATGCCATGCCGGTCCTCGGACTCTGGCTCGTCTGGTTTGCTTCGGGGCTCATTTATTTGAAGTCTCACGGCCTGTCGCCCGCCATGCTCATTGAAAACACATCCCGACTGGAAACGGGCTTATGGGCGACCTGGCTGGTGATCGATATCGCTTTGCTGGCTTATGCAATCAAGCTGTTTTATTCGAAATTTACCCCGGATTGATGGAAGTTTTCTTCCTGACCTGATCACAAAGGAACACCGCCATGCGCTTTGCCGTATTCAGCAGTAAATCCTACGATCGACAGTTTCTTGAAGCCGCAAATGGCGGCAAGCACCAGCTTATGTATCTGGAGCCAAGGCTGGACGCCTCGACTGCGATTGCCGCAGATGGAGCGCTCGCGGTTTGTGCTTTCGTCAATGATCATCTGGATGCCGAAGTGCTGGCTGCGTTGGCGAGGCAAGGGGTGAAACTGGTGGCATTGCGCTGCGCCGGCTTCAACAATGTCGATCTCGCAGCGGCGAAGGAATTTGGCATCGAGATCGCTCGCGTGCCTGAATATTCACCCTACTCGGTAGCGGAACACGCAGTGGCCATGATGCTAACGCTGAACCGCAAGATACACCGCGCCAGCGCTCGGGTGCGCGAAGGCAATTTCGCACTGGAAGGCCTGCTCGGCTTCGATTTCCACGGCAAGACCGTGGGCGTGGTCGGCACCGGCAAAATCGGCCTCTGTTTCATCCGCATCATGGCCGGATTCGGCTGCAAGGTACTGGCCTTCGACCCCTACCCCAATCCGGATTGCATAGCCGCTGGCGCTCAGTATGTCGAGCTGGCGGAGCTGTTACGGCAGAGCGATATCATCAGCCTGCACTGCCCGCTGACGCCGCAAACCCATCACCTGATCAACGAGCAGGCAATCGCCAGCATGAAGCGCGGCGTCATGCTGATCAACATCAGCCGCGGCGGTATCATCGATACACGCGCGGTGATCCGCGGCCTCAAGTCGGGCATTATCGGTAGCCTGGGGCTGGATGTGTATGAGGAAGAAGACAATCTGTTCTTCCGCGATCTTTCCAACTCGATGATTCACGACGATGTCTTCGCGCGCCTGCTGACTTTCCCCAACGTCGTCGTCACCGGCCATCAGGCATTTTTCACGCAGGAAGCACTGACCGAGATTGCCAAGATCACGATAGAGAACCTTTCCAGCTTCGAACAGAACGGCAAGGCGGCACACCCGGTATCGGTCGAACGGATTGCCTGATTAAGGCAACAAAAGGCTGATCAGCACCAGTCAGGGTTCGGCAGGTCGTGGAACACCTGCTTGAGTCCGTCTGACCAGCCCTGCCGGACCGAGGCATAGTAGGGATCCTGTTCGGTGATGCGCTGTTTGCAATCGGCATGAAAGCTGTCGTTACGATAAAGCATCAGGTCGATCGGCGCAGCGACCGAGATATTGCTGCGGATGGTGGAGTCGAATGAGATCAGCACGCATTTGACCACGTCCATCAGGTCGCTGTCATGGCGCACGACACGGTCGATGATCGGCTTGCCGTATTTGGTTTCACCGATCTGGAAATACGGCGTCTCCAGACACGGCTCGATAAAGTTACCGGCCGCATAGACATTAAACAGGCGCGGCTCTTCGCCCTTGATCTGGCCGCCGACCAATATGCTGGCGTTGAATTCGGCATTGTGATTCTTCAAATGCTCGGCATCGCGTTCATAAGCCAGCCGCATCTCGTTGCCCACCAGTTCTGCCGCCTCGAACAGGCTACTGATCGTGTGCAGATTCTTCTCTTCGCCGGCCTTTACCGCTTCGCGCAAGCGATTGACCACTGACTGCGTCACCCCCAGATTACCGGCCGTCAGCATGACAATAACGCGTTCGTCGCGCTGCTCGAAAACATGCATCTTGGGAAATACGGCGACCTGGTCAACTCCTGCATTGGTGCGGGTATCGGAGGCAAAAACCAGTCCATGGTCCAGCAAGAGGGCAACACAATAAGTCATATGCGTTAAATTCGTTGTGAAATTGAAAGCGGTTTCATAATACCAGCGGCAAGCCTGCATGCGCAGCCTGAAACCAATGCCATAAGCACAGACTCTCTAAGCCGGTACTCACTGCTGCTGCGCCTGCTGCATTTGTCCGGCCTGATTCACCAGCACACTGAC
>PHCM01000316.1 GCA_002842255.1 Betaproteobacteria bacterium HGW-Betaproteobacteria-2
CGTCGCGGCAACCCGGCCACCGACTTCGTCTCGGAGGCGACCCATGTCGCCAAAGCCGCTGGCATGCCGGTCAAGACTATCTGGACGCGCGAGGATGACGTCAAGGGCGGCTTCTATCGCCCGATGAACCTGCATCAGGTCAAGATCGGCCTGGATGAAGCCGGCAACCCGCTCGCCTGGCAGCATACCTGCGTCGGCCAATCCATCATGACCGGCACACCGTTCGAGGCTTACATGATCAAGGACGGCGTCGACGCCACCTCGGTCGAAGGCGTGGCCGATTCACCCTACATCAAGGCGACACCACATCATCTGGTCGACCTGCACACACCGAAAATCGACGTGCCGGTCTTGTGGTGGCGTTCCGTCGGCCACAGCCAGAACGCCTTCGTCATGGAAAGCATGATCGACGAAATGGCGCATGCTGCCGACCGCGACCCGCTCGAATACCGTCGTCATCTGCTGAAGGATCATCCGCGCCATCTGGCGGCACTGAACCTGGCCGCCGAAAAGGCGCAATGGAGCAGCAAGTTGCCGGTCGGCGTGTTCCGCGGTCTGGCAGTCCATGAGTCGTTCGGCAGTTATGTCGCTGAAGTGGCCGAAGTCTCGGTGGTGAATGGCGAAATCAAGGTTCATCGCGTGGTCTGCGCCATCGATTGCGGGCTGGTAGTCAATCCGGAATCACTGGCGGCACAGATGGAATCCGGCATCGTCTTTGGCCTCAGCGCGGCTCTGAGCGGCAAGATCAGCCTGAAGAATGGCCAGATCGAGCAGACAAACTTCAACAACTACCCGGTTCTGCGCATGAGCCAGATGCCAAAGGTGGAAGTATATGTCGTGCCGAGCACGGACAAGATGGGCGGCGCTGGCGAGCCGGCGACCCCGCCGATCGCACCGGCCGTCACCAATGCCATCTTCGCTGCCACCGGCAAGCGCATCCGTACGCTGCCGATCGCCGATCAACTGGCCTGATCCATGAACTCGCTAGATTGGGAAGTCCTGGCCAAGGCGCGCGACTGGCTAGAGAACGGCCACCGTGTACATTTTTTTACCGTAGTGCAGACCTGGGGCTCGGCACCCCGTCTGCCCGGCGCCATCCTCGCCATCAGGGAAGATGGTCAGTTCAGCGGCTCGGTTTCCGGTGGCTGTATCGAAGACGACCTGGCTGACAAGGCCAGACAAGGCCAACTGCCGACATCCGTCGCCATGCTGGAATACGGCGTCAGCCGAGATGAAGCACAACACTTCGGCATCCCCTGTGGCGGCAGGCTGCAGATCTTCGTCGAGCCACTGGCGAATATTGAGCAGTTGCAACCCTTGATTCAGCATATTGAACAGCGGCAACTGGTACAGCGCTCAATCAATATACATAGCGGTCAAGTCCGGCTGAGCGAGGCGCTAGCCGGCAGTTCCGCCCGACTGGAAGGCGACTGGTTCCACACCTATTTCGGACCAAAATGGCGCTTGCTGATCATCGGCGCCAACCAGCTGGGCAGCGCGCTGGCCAACATGGCACAGATGCTGGATTTCGATGTCATGATCTGCGAACCGCGTGAGGATATCCGCGCACAGTGGCAGGTCGAGGGCACGCGC
>PHCM01000317.1 GCA_002842255.1 Betaproteobacteria bacterium HGW-Betaproteobacteria-2
GCGTATTTATCGTGGTAGCCAGGATATTCCAAAGGTAATGAATGGCCTCGGCGTGACAATTATGTCTACGTCCAAGGGTGTGATGACTGATCGCAAAGCACAAGCAGCCGGTGTCGGTGGCGAAGTGCTGTGTGTCGTGGCTTAAGGAGAGAGGCATGTCTCGCGTAGCTAAAAATCCAGTCGCTATCCCTGAAAAGGTTGAAGTGGCGCTATCTGCTAGCAGTATTTCGGTAAGTGGTCCATTGGGCAAGTTGAGCCATCCCCTGACCGATGTTGTTAAGTTGGAAAGAGAAGGCAATACGATTACTGTGGTTGCAGCTAATGACAGTCAGCATTCACGTGCGATGTCGGGTACTTTGCGTTCGCTGATCGCCAATATGGTGCACGGCGTCTCACAAGGCTTTACCCGTAAGCTGACGCTGGTGGGTGTTGGTTATAAAGCACAGGCACAAGGTTCTACACTGAATCTTGACTTGGGTTACTCTCATCCGATTAATCACAAGATGCCTGAAGGCATTACTGTGCAGACTCCTACTCAGACCGAAGTGGTTCTGACTGGCTATGACAAGCAGGTGGTTGGTCAAGTTGCCGCACAAATTCGCGCATACCGTTCACCAGAGCCATACAAGGGCAAGGGTGTTCGTTATTCCGATGAAGTTGTGGTCATTAAAGAAACCAAGAAGAAGTAAGGTTTAGCCATGAATAATCTGAACAATGTAAATTCCCGTCTGCGTCGTGCACGCAAGACGCGCGCAAAAATTGCCGAATTGAAGATGACACGTTTGAGTGTGCATCGCACCAATACGCATATCTATGCGCAAATTATTGCTGAAACCGGCGATAAGGTACTTGCCAGTGCTTCCACCAATGAGGTGGAAGTTCGCAAGAGTGTCAAGAATGGCGGCAATGTCGAAGCTGCGGCAGTGATCGGTAAGCGCATTGCTGAAAAGGCCAAGGCAGCCGGCATTACCACCGTAGCTTTTGACCGTTCCGGTTACAAATACCACGGCCGTATCAAGGCGCTTGCTGAAGCAGCGCGTGAAAACGGTCTGTCCTTCTAATAGACGGGGTTGATGATGGCAAGAGATAAAGAAGTTGAACGGCAGACCGACGGTCTGCGCGAGAAGATGATTGGTGTCAACCGTGTAACTAAAGTGGTTAAGGGCGGCCGTATCATGAGTTTTGCTGCGCTGACCGTGGTAGGTGATGGTGATGGTGGCGTTGGCATGGGCAAGGGCAAGGCACGTGAAGTGCCGGTGGCCGTGCAGAAGGCCATGGATGAAGCGCGCCGTGGTATGGTCAAGGTCAGCCTGAACAACGGTACCCTGCATCATGCAGTTACGGGTGTTCATGGTGCAGCCAAAGTGTTCATTCAGCCGGCTTCAGAAGGTACCGGCATTATCGCCGGTGGCGCGATGCGTGCGATTTTCGAAGTGATGGGCGTAACCAACGTGCTGGCCAAGTGTATTGGTTCTACCAATCCTTACAATGTGGTGCGTGCTACCCTCAACGGCCTTGAGTCCATGAATACGCCTGCGGAAATTGCTGCCAAGCGTGGCAAGAGCATAGAAGAAATTAGA
>PHCM01000032.1 GCA_002842255.1 Betaproteobacteria bacterium HGW-Betaproteobacteria-2
CGCAGATACTGGAAAAACTGCATCGTTTCCTGCGCAACGGTCGGGTGCAGATCGAAGAGTCGGTGAGCCATGGCGGCCAGGCTGCTACTACGCATCCGGTGTCCGAACCTCTGCCGGTTCAGGTGAGGCTGGTGCTGATTGCCACACGTGAGGAGTTCTACAGGTTGCAGGACGAAGCGGAGGAGTTTGCCCGCTTCTTCAACGTTAAAGTCGATTTCACAGACGATTTTCCGGCGGACAGCCGGATGTATCGTGAGATTTCAGGCTATATCGCCGAACGCTGCGAGCATTTCGCCTTGCCGCACTTCAGCGCTGAAGCCGTGGCCAGAGTGCTGGAAACCATGCACCGATGGGTGGAAGAGAAAGCCTATATCAGCAGCCGCCTCGCAGAGCTGCAGCACCTGATCCTTGCAGCCGCAGCCGAGGCCAGAAGCAGGGCACAGGCCAAACGTAGCAAAGACGTATTGGTGGAAAAGCAGGATGTGCTTGCCGTGTTGCAGGCAAGTTACAAGCGCCACCGCCATCCGGAAATGCAACTGCAACGCGCCATCGTCGAGGGTGACTTGATGATTAGTGTGCAGGGGCGCGAACTTGGCCAGATCAACGGCCTGACCCACATCGACCTCGGCGATGCAGGTTTCGGCTCGCCGGTGCGCATCTCGGCACGCTGCTTTGCCGGCGAAGACGGTGTCATCAACATCGACCGCGAAGTGGAAATGACTGGGCCCAACCACGACAAGGGTTTATTTATATTGAAAAGTTGGCTGTCCGCGAGCTTTGCCAAACTGACGCCGCTGTCGCTCAATGCCTCGCTGGTGTTTGAGCAGGAATATCATGGCGTCGAAGGCGATTCGGCTTCCTGCGCCGAGCTCTATGCGCTGCTGTCCGCCATTTCCGGTTTGCCATTGCCGCAGGGTATCGCCGTCACCGGCGCCATGAACCAGCATGGCGAAGTCATGGCGATTGGCGGTGTCAACGAGAAGATCGAAGGCTACTTCCGCGTTTGCCAGGCCATGGGGCTGGATGGGTCGCAGGGCGTATTGATCCCGCAGCGCAATGCCGCGCATCTGGTGCTGAACGAAGAAGTCGTCGCTGCGGTTGCTGCCGGCAAGTTCCAGATTCTTACTTTTGCCCATGTGCTGGAAGGCCTGGAATACCTGACCGGCCTCAGCGCGGGCGAACTGGACGAGAAGGGCGATTACCGGCCGGAAAGCGTCATGGGTCGCGTGCAGCGTGTACTGGAAGGATTCCGCAAGATCTACGACAGCAACAAGTCGGACGACTGAAATAGCAGCGATGGCCAATCAGGACAGAAACGAAACAGAAAAGGAAAAATGCCGGCTCGACAAATGGCTGTGGGCCGCACGTTTTTTCAAGACACGCAGCATCGCTGCAGATGCTGTCGACAGCGGCAAGGTCAGAGTCGATAGCGATCGTGTCAAACCGGCAAAAGAAGTCAAAATCGGCGCATCGGTGCATATCCGCACCAAGGATTTCGAGATTGAGGTGCTGGTACGCGGGCTTTCCAATCAGCGGCGCGGCGCACCGGAAGCGCAGTTGCTGTATGAGGAAACTGAATCCAGCCGCGCTAGGCGCGCCGAGGTGGCAGTCACACGCGAAAATGACCATGCGCAGCGCGAACGGGGAGCCGGGCGTCCAACCAAACGCCAGCGTCGAGAGATCAAGGGTTTTACGGATAACTGGTAATGCTCAGGATATACAGCCTTCGCGTTTACTGCTGAATGGAGGCTATGCTAAGATGGTTTACCACAAATGTAGTAAGGTGTTGATATGACTGCAACCACTTCAATTCGTATAGAACAGACGCTCTACAATCAGGCCAAGGCTGATGCGGCAGCGGAGCATCGCACGATCTCCGGCC
This sequence comes from Betaproteobacteria bacterium HGW-Betaproteobacteria-2, assembly GCA_002842255.1. Taxonomy (GTDB): domain Bacteria; phylum Pseudomonadota; class Gammaproteobacteria; order Burkholderiales; family Methylophilaceae; genus UBA6140. The sequence continues at coordinate 1,883 of PHCM01000032.1, forward strand.
AGGTTGAGTACTGGGCGAAAGTCGGACGTGCTGCGCTGGACAATCCTGATTTGCCAGTGACCTTTATTGCAGAGTCGCTGGCTTCAATGGCAGAGCCGCGAGAGGATGCCATGCCCTTTGTGGCGCGTAGCCGCGCCGAATGAGCCACGAGGTTCGCCAGACCAGGCGCTTCTCCCGGCAGTATAAAAAGCTTCATGACAATATAGCGGTAGATGTTGATGCTGCCGTAGAGAAAATTGCAGAGAATCCGGACATTGGTGACAGGAAAAAAGGTGATCTGGCTCAATTGCTGGTCTTTAAATTCCGCTGCCAGGGGCAGCTTTATCTGCTTGGATATACCATGGAACAGGAGGTGCGGCTGATTTACCTTGAAACTGTCGGGCCGCATGAAAACTTCTACCGCGATTTGAAACGCTAATTAAGTGAGGTAAACCCCCGGCTATGCCGGGGGACTCAACAAGATTTGACCTATGCGACGGTCATAAAAACAAAGTTGGAGTTCTTCTCGAATTCCCTCCTCCTTGCAGGGGGAGGCTAAGGTGCACGGATCATGCCTTCTTCGGTGAAATTCGCTCGAATTCCCTCCCCCTTGCAGGGGGAGGGCTAGGGTGGGGGTAGAATTTGAATATGGGTGTAGTCAATTGTTTATACCCCTATCCGAGCGTGTGTTGTTGGGGCGAACGCCCCATACAACCACGGCCTGCTCCTGCGGCCTTGTGGGGTGCACCCAGTAAGCTCTCGGCTCTGGCGGGGGTAATTTAACTTGAGATACTCTCTTTAAGTGTCTTGGAGTTTTACCGCTCCGCGAGAAACCTCTCTATTTTGATCTACCTCAATTGAGGTGACAAAATGACACCACTTGCTTATACTGATTCAATTGAAATTTGCTAAATAAGGAGGTTGCCATGCTTGCTCAAAACGGAAAACGAATCACAACCAGGGTCACCGGACATGTGCAGGATAAACTGCAAACGGCTGCTGATCTCGTTGGTGCAACGATCAACCAGTTTGTTGTTCAAGCTGCCTTGGAAAAAGCGGAAAGAGTCATTGAAAGCGAATCCACACTGGTCATGACGCGCCGGGAATCAATGAGGTTGCTCGAATTGATCGAAAACCCTCCACCCAGGAATGAAAAATTTATGCAGGCACAGGCGCGTTACCACAAGATGAAGAGCAATGATCTTCCTGCCACTGAACAGTCAGCATGACCGGAAGGCCTTTGATTGCGGCAATGAGGATTTAAACCGCTGGTTCAAGCAAGTGGCCAGGCAGCACAAGGATAGAGGGGTTTCCTCGACCTTTGTAGCTGTTGCCGATAATGCGAGCATCGAGGTGCTCGGCTACTACGCAATTACGGTTGCTGAACTGGTGAATGTCGATCTTCCTGCGCAGTATCAAAAGCGGTTGCCGGCAAGGGTGCCTGTTTTCCGATTGGGGAGATTGGCGGTTTCGGTTCGACATCAAGGGCAACGAGTTGGCGAGGCATTGCTGTTCGACGCCATAGATAGAATTACTCGCATTTCGCAGGAAGTTGGCGGCATCGGTATTGTGGTTAACGCAAAACCGGCTGCCGTCGATTTTTACAAACAATACGGTTTTGAACAGATGCCGGATCACCCGCTAAATTTGTTTCTGACGATATAGCAATCTGGTTATGACAGCAGTTTGATCTGCTTGAAAACTATAAAACGAAAGATCGAAAATCAATGATATTGGTCACGGGCGGCGCCGGCTTCATCGGCTCGAATTTTGTCATGGATTGGTTGGCGCAAAGCGATGAGCTGGTTCTCAATCTGGACAAGTTGACCTATGCCGGCAATCTGCAGAATCTGGTCAACCTGAAAGACAATCCTCGGCATGTCTTCGTACAAGGCGATATCGGTGACAAGACATTGGTAGCCGACTTGCTCGCACAGTATCAGCCCCGCGCCATCATCAACTTTGCCGCCGAGTCTCACGTCGATCGTTCGATCAGCGGCCCGGATGATTTCATCCAGACCAATATCGTCGGTACTTTCAACCTGCTGGAAGTCACTCGTGTCTGGTGGCAGCAACTGGATGATGACAAGAGGGCCGGTTTCCGCTTTCTGCATGTTTCCACCGATGAGGTCTATGGCTCACTGGCCGCTGACGCTCCGGCTTTCACCGAAGAACATCCGTACGAACCCAACAGCCCGTATTCCGCTTCCAAGGCAGCCTCCGACCATCTGGTGCGGGCCTATCAGCACACTTACGGCCTGCCGACACTGACCACCAACTGCTCCAATAACTACGGCCCTTACCATTTTCCGGAAAAGCTGATTCCGCTCATGATCGTCAATGCGCTCGCAGGCAAGTCGCTGCCGGTTTACGGCGATGGCTTGCAGATACGCGACTGGCTCTATGTCAAGGATCATTGCAACGCCATACGCCGCGTACTGCAGGCAGGCAGGGTGGGCGAGACCTACAACGTCGGCGGCTGGAATGAAAAAGCCAACATCGATATCGTCAAACTGATCTGCCAGCATCTGGACGCACTGCAGCCAAGAAGCGATAGCCAGTCCTACGCCGCGCAAATCACCTTCGTCAAGGACCGGCCTGGCCACGACCGGCGCTACGCGATCGATGCGCGCAAGATCGAGCGCGAACTGGGCTGGAAACCAGAAGAGACTTTTGAAACCGGCATCGTCAAGACCATACGCTGGTATCTGGATAACGGTGCATGGGTCGAAAACGTGCAGACCGGCGCCTACCGTGAATGGCTGGCCAGCAACTACGGTAGCCGCTGAGCATGGCTGAGGCACTTACAATCCTGTTGTTCGGTTGCAACGGCCAGGTTGGCAGCGAATTGCAGAAATCGCTGCAGCCGCTAGGCAAGGTTGTGGCCCTGGATATGACCAGCAGTGAATTCTGCGGCGATTTCACAAAACCCGAAGCCATTGCCGAGACCATACGCAGGGTCAAGCCGGATGTGATCGTCAATGCAGCAGCCTACACAGCAGTAGACAAGGCCGAAAGTGAGCCGGAACTGGCTTTTCTCATCAATGCGCAGACGCCGGACATACTGGCGCAAGAGGCTGAAAAGATCGGTGCATGGCTGATCCATTATTCCACCGATTATGTTTTTGACGGCTCAGGCGTCCAGCCATGGAAAGAGACCGATACGCCTAATCCATTGAATGTTTATGGTACAAGCAAGCTGCAAGGCGAGCGCAACATCGCCGCCAAATGCAGTAAGCACATCATCCTGCGTACGAGCTGGGTATTTGCGGCGCAGGGCGCCAATTTCGCCAAGACCATGCTGCGGCTGGCGCAGGAGCGGGATGCGTTGTCGGTGGTGGATGACCAGATAGGCGCACCGACCGGGGCGAAATTGCTGGCAGAGTTGACCGCCAACATCATCCCCAAGGTGATGCACGATGCAAGCCTCGCTGGTTTGTATCATGCTGTCGCAGCGGGTGAAACCTCTTGGTACGACTACGCCAGGTTTGTGATCGATTGCGCCAGAAAACAGGGTATCGAGATCCGTGTAAAAGATGAGAATATCTTGCCGGTCGGCAGCGATCAATTTCCAGCGCCGGCGAAGAGGCCGGCAAATTCGCGGCTGGATACAAGTAAGCTCCAGCAGGCGTTCGACATCAAGCTGCCGGATTGGCAGTCTGGTGTTGAGGAATTGCTCGGAGATATTTGCACGAACAGATAATTTTCCGGCTACCGTGCGACGGTGCTAGTGTATTCTTTTTTAAAATATAGTCTTGTAGCGTTGTATTTTTCGTGCTATTAGTCGTATTTTTAATAACACTGTAAATCGCACTATAAATGGAGTGACCATGATTTCCGCAAATGAACTGAAAACCAGAGGGGTTAAGGCGATCGAAGAGGCGCTGATATCTGAACCGGAGGTTTCGGTCAGTGTACGAGGACAGGCCAAATACGTGGTGATGAGTCACGAGCATTACCAGCACTTGAGAGAATGTGAACTCGAAGCGGCTTTGGCTGAATCCAGGGCAGACATGGCTGCTGGACGCTTTGTTAAATGCACTGTGGCTGAGCACATTCAGGCGCTTCAAAAAAATCTGTAACATGCAGTGGCAACTCATTTTTACTGATCAGTATCAACGAAGAGCGCTAAGTTTTATAAAACGTCATCCCGATGCAGTCGCTCAATATGTCAAAACGCTCGAGTTATTGCAGGTTAATCCCCATCACCCCTCGCTCAGGTTACACGCATTGAAGGGAAGGCTCGAAGGCTTGCACAGCATTTCGATTAATCTTAAGTATCGTATTACACTGGAAATGATCGTAACGGAGCGCGAAATTATTCTGGTGAATGTAGGCGACCATCAGCAGGTGTATTAGGGGGTTGCTGCGGAGAGTTGTTAGCGGGGAGTAGATAGTGGCAAAACCACATGAAAACCTTGAAGTCTGGAAACAAGCCATGCGGTTAGTGAAATCCGTTTACGAAATGACTTCTCTCTTTCCAGTAGAGGAGCGCTATGGTTTGTCTCAGCAGATGCGAAGGGCTGCTGTTTCAATACCCAGCAATATCGCTGAAGGCGCTGGTAGAAACGGCCCCAGAGAATTTTTGAATTTTGTAGGTATAGCTCGGGGTTCGCTGGCTGAACTAGAAACCCAGATGCAGTTGGCAGTGATGCTGGATTTTGCATCGTCCAATCATTTGGCGTTTGAATTGGTAGAGGCGACAGGAAAATTATTAACTGGATTACATAAAAAACTGGGCACATCATGATTCCACAAGCTGATGGCTATTTACTTTGGCCATTTCACCGTTCTTGGATTGCCACTTCCTACTGACCACTCGCCACTCACCATCTGTTCACCATTCACTACTCGCCACTGACTACTTACCATTAACCACTCGCCATTAAAAAACTACCATGACCCTCTCCCCACTTCCGACTCACCACTCACCATCAGCGAGAAAAGGCATTATTCTCGCCGGCGGAGCCGGTACCCGTTTGCACCCGGCCACACTGGCGCTCAGCAAACAACTGCTACCGGTCTACGACAAGCCGATGATCTACTATCCGCTAAGTACGCTGATGTTGGCAGGCATGCGTGAGATTCTCATCATCAGCACGCCGCGCGATCTGCCAAGTTTCCAGCAATTGCTGGGTGATGGCTCGCAATGGGGAATCCGACTGGAATATGCCGTTCAGCCCAGCCCGGACGGGTTGGCGCAGGCTTTCATCATCGGTGAGAAGTTCATCGGCAATTCGCCTAGTGCATTGGTGCTGGGCGATAACATTTTCTACGGACATGATCTTTCCATCCTGCTTGCACAAGCGGACGAACAACCGTCCGGCGGCACTGTGTTTGCCTATCACGTACAGGATCCGGAACGCTATGGCGTAGTGGAGTTCGACAAGGCTGGTAAAGCCATCAGCATTGAGGAAAAGCCAGCTCAACCAAAGAGTAATTACGCTGTCACCGGCCTCTATTTCTACGACAATCAGGTGGTCGATATCGCCAAGTCGGTCAAACCCAGTGCGCGTGGCGAGCTGGAAATCACCACGGTCAACCAGACGTATCTGCAGCAGGGCAAGCTGGACGTGCAAACCCTCAAACGCGGCTATGCCTGGCTGGATACCGGCACTCACGAAAGCCTGCTCGATGCCAGCCAGTTTATCGCCACGCTGGAGAATCGGCAGGGCCTGAAAATCGCCTGCCCGGAAGAGATCGCCTGGCGTAACGGTTTTATTAATGCTAGCCAATTCGAAGCCTTGGCACAACCGCTCGCCAAAAACGGCTATGGTCAGTACATGTTGCGGTTATTGAAAGAAAGTCTCTGAGTCGATGCGCGTTATCCCTACAGCTATTCCCGATGTTTTGATTATTGAACCCAAAGTGTTTGGTGATGCACGTGGGTTTTTCTATGAGAGCTATAACCAGAAAGATTTTCAAAATGCTACCGGGTTGAAAGTCGATTTTGTGCAGGATAATCACTCCCGTTCCGGTAAAAACGTGTTGCGTGGTTTGCATTATCAGATTCAACAGCCTCAGGGCAAGTTGGTCAGGGTGGTGCGAGGGGCTGTGTTTGATGTGGCTGTCGATCTGCGAAAATCCTCGGCCACTTTTGGGCAATGGGTGGGTGCAGAGCTATCGGAAGAGAATGCCAGGCAAATGTGGGTGCCAGCAGGTTTCGCACACGGCTTCCTGGTCCTTAGCGAAGTGGCCGATTTCTTATACAAAACAACAGATTATTATGCGCCGGAATACGAGCGCAGCATTATCTGGAATGATCCGGATATAGGGATCAAATGGCCTCTCGAAGCCGCCCCGTCGCTGTCGTCAAAAGACATGAATGCCATATCTTTCAAGAGCGCGGAGTTATTTGAATAAATATCTTCTGGATATGCGGTTATGACGCAGGGAAACGCCTTGCCAGTATTGGCAAGATGTTGATAAACTTCGTTCATTAACTGAACGCAAATAACTGTGTACGCCCAATGTTGACCGATGAGTATCGTTACAAAATTCTCAAAATGATTGAGGCTAATCCGGAAATCAGTCAGCGTGAACTTGCCGGGCATTTGGGCATAAGTTTGGGGAAAGCCAATTTCTGTCTGAAAGCACTCGTGCAAGTCGGTTTGATAAAGGTCAATAATTTTCGCAATAATAAGAACAAAATGGCATACATGTATATTCTCACGCCCAAGGGTATTGAAGAAAAAGCTTCGATTACCGTGCGTTTCCTGAAATCCAAGACTGAAGAATATAAAGCGCTACAAACCATGATCGAAGAATTAAGATCTGAGGTAGTAAAGAATAAACGTATCTGAACGTTTGAAGATGTTAAGTTTGAAACAGCAGTTAAGTTAAAAAGGGATGGTGAGAATTCAATGAATCTGAACAACAAGACAATAGCTATCATTGGGTTGGGATATGTTGGTTTGCCCTTGGCGGTGGAATTTGGGAAAACCAGGTCAGTGATTGGCTTTGATATCAATAAAAAGCGGATTGCCGAATTGCGCGCAGGAGAGGATCACACTCTGGAAGTTACGCCAGAGGATCTCAAGACGGCAGTAAAACTTTCATATACTGATGACATCGATGTGCTACGAACAGCCTCAGTCTTCATTGTGACAGTGCCAACACCAATCGACCAAGCGAATCGTCCTGATTTGACACCTTTATTAAAGGCTAGTGAGACTGTAGGCAAAGTGCTCAAAAAAGGCGATATCGTCATCTATGAGTCCACCGTTTACCCAGGCTGTACTGAGGAGGATTGTGTTCCCATTCTGGAAAAATTCTCTGGCTTGAAATTCAATATCGATTTCTTCTGTGGTTACAGCCCTGAGCGCATCAATCCTGGCGATAAGGTCAATACCTTGACCAAGATCAAGAAAATCACCAGCGGCTCCACACCTGATGTGGCTGATGAGGTGAACGCACTTTATGCCTCCATTATCACTGCAGGTACGCACAAAGCTTCCAGTATCAAAGTTGCAGAAGCAGCAAAAGTCATTGAAAACACCCAGCGTGATCTGAATATTGCGCTTGTGAATGAACTTTCAGTTCTCTTTGACCGATTGAACATCGATACGATAGAAGTACTGGAGGCTGCTGGTACCAAATGGAACTTCCTACCGTTCAGGCCCGGCATGGTAGGTGGTCACTGTATTGGTGTAGATCCATATTACCTGACGCACAAAGCTGAAGAAGTTGGATATCACCCGCAAATCATTGCAGCTGGTCGTCGAATGAATGACAACATGGCCAGATATGCCGCAAGAAATGTCATCAAGCTGATGCTACGCAATGGCATTGATGTCGCTAGAAGCACAGTTGGCGTCATGGGCATTACCTTCAAGGAAGATTGTCCTGACATACGTAACAGTAAAGTCATCGACCTCATCAAAGAGTTTCGCAATTGGGGCGTGCGTGTGGTGGTTACAGACCCTTATGCAGATGCAGAGGAGGTTATGGCAGAGTACGGTGTCGAGTTGAATACGATGGACGATTTGTCATCCGTAGATGCGCTCGTGGTGGCTGTTGGCCACAAGGCCTATCGCAGCATGTCACTTGAACAATTAAAACAGATGATGAAATCCGACAAGCCTGTACTCGCTGATCTGAAAGCGCTTTACGACAGACATCAGGCCAAGGCAATGGGCCTCACTGTGTTCAGACTCTAAAAATCTATACCAATACAGAACGGGCGATTGATATGTACCATTTCTTACCACCTATCACTGATCGAAAAATCCGATTTGCACTCGTGGGCTGCGGTCGCATTGCGCAGAACCATTTTGAAGCCATCAAGCAACATGGTGACCGGGCTGAACTTGTTGGCGTTTGCGATGTTGATGCAACAGCGCTAGCTGCGGCAGTTAAAACGACGGGCGCCACAGGATTTTCCTCGTTGAAGGAAATGCTGGCTAACTGTGATGCAGATGCATTCATTTTAACGACACCATCAGGTTTGCATCCAGATCAAGCTGTCGAAATTGCAAAAGCTGGCCGTCATGTGGTGACGGAAAAGCCAATGGCAACACGCTGGGAAGATGGTAAGAGAATGGTGGCCGCTTGTGATGAGGCTGGTGTACGCCTTTTTGTTGTCAAGCAAAATCGCCGCAATGCCACTTTGCAGTTACTAAAACAAGCAATCGAAAAAAAGCGTTTCGGCCAGATTTACATGGTGAATCTCAACGTGTTCTGGACACGTCCGCAAGCCTACTACGATCAAGGTAAATGGCGCGGTAAGTGGGAATATGACGGTGGCGCATTTATGAACCAGGCTAGCCATTATGTCGATTTGATTGATTGGCTGATTGGCCCTCTGGAAAGCCTGCATGCCTACACATCAACCCTAGAGCGTGACATTGAGGCAGAAGATACCGGCGTTGTCAGTCTCAAGTGGCGTAGTGGTGCATTGGGCTCAATGAATGTCACTATGCTGACTTATCCCAAGAACCTGGAAGGTAGCATTACCATCTTGGGTGAAAAGGGCACCGTCCGTATTGGCGGTATGGCTGTCAACGAAGTACAGCATTGGGAATTTGCAGAGTCGGATCCTGATGATGAAAAAGTGAAAGAAGCTAGCTACCAGACAACATCTGTCTATGGTTTTGGTCATCCTCTTTATTACAACAATATCATTAATGTGTTACGTGGCGAAGCGGAACCCGAAACAGATGGTCGCGAGGGGCTCAAGTCACTCGAAACCATTATTGCCATCTATCTTTCTTCACGTGATGGCAAGCGTGTTGGCCTGCCTTTGGATTACTAGATGGCAGCTAATATTCATCCAACTGCCATCGTTGATGATGGGGCGCAAATCGGAGAGGGCACCAGAGTCTGGCATTGGGTGCACGTCTGTGGCGGTGCTGTCATT
>PHCM01000033.1 GCA_002842255.1 Betaproteobacteria bacterium HGW-Betaproteobacteria-2
AATATTTAAAAGGGGTATTTAGATGTCTGACATCGAACAACGCGTTAAGAAAATCGTTGCTGAGCAACTGGGTGCAAATGAGGCTGATGTGAAGAACACTTCCTCTTTCGTGGATGACTTGGGTGCCGACTCATTGGATACAGTTGAATTGGTCATGGCTCTGGAAGAAGAGTTTGATTGCGAAATCCCGGATGAAGAAGCCGAAAAGATCACTAACGTACAACAAGCAATTGACTACGTTACAGCTAACTTGAAGTAAGCCCCGGCACTTTAACCCATTGAAAATTAAGAGCGCTTCCAGGCGCTCTTAACATATAGAGCATGCAAAAACGAAGAATTGTAGTCACAGGTCTGGGCGTCGTGTCACCGGTTGGTATTGGTGTCGAGACATCCTGGTCCAATCTTGTCGCCGGCAAGTCCGGTATCACCAGAATCAGCAAGTTCGATCCAAGCAACTTCGCTTCCCAGATTGCAGGTGAAGTGAAGGATTTCGATGTTTCGCAATATCTGCCGGCAAAAGAGGCCCGTCGTATGGATGTTTTCATCCAGTACGGTCTGGCGGCAGCAATCGAGGCAGTCAAGGATTCAGGCATTGTTGCTACTGAAGAAAACGCCGAACGTATCGGTGTTTCCATCGGTTCCGGGATCGGTGGCCTGCGCTTGATTGAGGAAACCAACGACACCTATGACGAAGGCGGTCCACGCAAGATATCGCCGTTCTTCATTCCAGGTACGATCATCAATATGATCTCGGGCAACCTGTCCATCATGTATGGCTTCAAGGGCCCCAATGTCTCCATCGTCACGGCTTGTACGACCGGCACCCATTCCATCGGCGACGCTGCCCGTATGATCGAGTACGGCGATGCGGATGTCATGATCGCTGGCGGTGCAGAAGCAGCTATCACGGAACTGTCCGTAGGCGGCTTTGCCGCTGCTCGTGCGCTTTCCACCCGTAATGACGATCCGGCCACATCAAGCCGTCCGTGGGACAAGGACCGTGATGGCTTCGTCATCGGTGAAGGTGCCGGTGTCATGGTGCTGGAAGAATATGAATCAGCCAAAAAACGTGGTGCCAAGATCTATGCCGAACTGGTGGGTTACGGCATGAGCGCTGATGCCTATCACATGACCGCACCTAACATGGACGGCCCGCGCCGCTCCATGCGTAATGCCATGCAAAATGCCGGTATCAATCCTGATCAGGTACAGTTCATCAATGCACACGGCACCTCGACACCCTTAGGTGATGCCAACGAAACCAATGCCATCAAGGCTGCTTTCGGCGACCATGCCAAGAATCTGGTGGTCAATTCCACCAAATCCATGACCGGCCATTTGCTTGGCGGGGCAGGTGGCTTGGAGTCCGTGTTTACGGTGCTATCCATTCACAATCAGGTATCGCCGCCGACCATCAACATATTCAACCAGGATCCGGAATGCGATCTCGATTTCTGCGCCAACACCGCGCGTGATATGAAGATTGAATATGCACTGAAAAACAATTTCGGCTTTGGTGGTACGAACGGCAGCTTGGTGTTCAGGAAAATCTAATTCCTTTGCAGTGAACAACTTAGCTGCTGATGCTTCAAAGCAGTCTTAAAAATCGTTGCTTATGCACAGTTTTGATGCATGTGACAATCTGATGTACGGTTTAACGGTTGTTTTAATGGTGTTTTTTACAAGTTATTGATTATTAATAAATTATTATTTGTTCAAAATCTAATCACCATAAAAAAAAGCTAATAAGTCTGGTAACTTAGCAACGTTATTCGAAGCTCATCCACAAAACTATCCACAGGTTTTGTGGATGAGTTTTTTGAATATCGCGAATTCAGAAAAACTCAAGTCTTTATCCCCTCAGCTACTTGCTTTAGGATGGCACCTTCATGTCCAGAAGAACAAATCAGGCTGTTTGATGACGATAAACGCAAAACCGGAATACCTGATCAATGGCGACAAGGATGGCTGCTTATCTCCGCTGGATCGTGGTTACGCCTATGGTGACGGCGTTTTCCGTACGCTGGTAGTTAACAATGGTCGTCCGCAGCATTGGGCATGGCATTACGCCAGGTTGCTGCATGACTGTAATGTGCTTGGCATCGTTTGCCCCAGCGCCTCCGTGTTGCAGCATGATCTTGAGCAGCTGTTTGCCGACCATTCTGGAATGGCTGTTGCCAAAATCATCGTGACACGCGGCGATGGGGTCAGAGGGTATTCGATGCCGCCGCTGGCACAACCGACCAGGGTCGTCATCAAGTCGGCATTCCCCGAGCTATCCCCGGATCACTTTGAACATGGCGTGCGCCTGCATCAATGCCAATTGCGGCTTGGATTTCAGCCGGCGCTCGCTGGCATCAAGCATCTCAATCGTCTGGAAAATATCATGGCGCGCGCCGAATGGTCGGACAACGCCATTGCCGATGGCCTGCTGCTGGATATCGAAGACAATGTGATCGAATGCACCATGAGCAACCTTTTCGCCCGTTATGGTCGAATATTGCGTACACCCGACCTGACACGTTGCGGTGTCGCCGGCGTCACCCGGCAACGGCTGCTGGAGATTGCTCCGGATCTGGGATATGGGGTCGAGGTATCCGATATCCCCTTCAGCAAGCTGCTGGAAGCCGATGAGGTGCTGATCTGCAACAGCATCTTTGGTGTCTGGCAGGTCCTGGAAGTCGGCCAAAAACAATGGCCACAACAGGCACTGGCTGCTCAATTAAGAAAACTTCTACAGGAATAGCATGCGTTTAATCAACAGGTTGGTGTTTCTCATTGTGCTGGTTGCGCTGATGTTCGCCGGCTGGATGGTCTATTTTGCTACCACTCCCGTTACCCTGCAGGAGGAAGTGGTAGAGGTGGATATCCGGGCTGGCAGCAGCTTGCGTAGCGTCTCGGAACAATTGGCTAAGCAGGGCGTGCTATCCCAGCCCAAAAGTTTTACCTTGATGGTCAGGATGATGGGAATGGCAGGAGATGTGAAGGCGGGCAACTATCTGATAGAGAATGGCATTACGCCGTATGACCTGTTCATGACTATCACTGCTGGAAAAACCACTCAGGCCGGCATTACCTTCATCGAGGGCTGGACCTTCGCCCAGATGCGCCAGTCCATGATGCAAAACGACGCGATCCGGCATCTTTCGATTTCTTACACCGATCAGCAGATTCTCGAAAGCATCGGTGCCACTGAATCGCATCCCGAGGGGCTGTTTTTCCCTGACACCTATTATTTCAGCAAAGGCATGAGTGACCTGGAAATCCTCAAGCGTGCCTATCACGCCATGCAATCCAGACTGGATGAGGCCTGGGCGCAAAGGGAAGCCGGCTTGCCCTACAAGACACCTTATGAAGCCCTGATCATGGCCTCCATTATTGAAAAGGAAACGGGCAGGGCGGATGAGCGCAAGACCATCGCCGGCGTATTTGCTAACCGCATGCGCATCGGCATGCGGTTACAGACGGATCCTACCGTCATTTACGGCATGGGTGAACGTTTCGACGGCAATATCCGCAGAAAGGATTTGCAGGCCGATACGCCTTACAATACCTATACCAGAAGCGGTTTGCCGCCGACTCCGATCGCCATGCCAGGACTGGCCTCGATCGAAGCAGCACTGCATCCGGCCAAGACTCGGGCGCTATATTTCGTCGGCAAGGGTGATGGCAGTCATGCGTTTTCAAATTCGCTGGCAGAGCATAATCGGGCAGTCGTCAAATATCAGCTAAGAAGAGGTCAGGGTGCGCGGTAAATTCATTACGTTGGAAGGCATGGACGGGGCAGGCAAGAGCACGCACATCCCGACGATCATCGCGGCATTGCAGGCTAAGGGTTTGCAAGTCGTCAACACACGTGAGCCGGGCGGCACAGCCTTGGGCGAGAGTTTGCGTGATCTGTTGCTGCATCAATCCATGCATGCTGAGACAGAAGCCCTCCTCATGTTCGCGGCACGGCGGGAACATATTGCACAAGTGATCGAGCCGGCGCTGGCAAATGGATCATATGTCGTTTCAGATCGCTTCTCTGACGCGAGTTTTGCCTACCAGTCCGGAGGCCGTGGCGTGCCCGCCGAGAAAATCGAGCAGCTTGAAGCCTGGGTACATGCAGACCTGCAGCCGGACCTGACCATATTGTTCGATGTACCGGTGGAAGTGAGCGTCGCCCGTCTGGCCGGTGCACGCAGCCCGGACAAGTTCGAACAGCAGGATGCAGCGTTCTTTACCCGCATCAGGAATGCCTATTTACAGCGTGCAGAGGCGTCACCTGAACGTTTTCGCGTGATCAATGGCAATCAGCCGATCGAAAAAGTTGAGCAAGCCCTGATGCAGATCATTGCGAGTCTCTAGCACCATGTCCGTCTATCCATGGCAATCCGCAATATTGGCCAGAATATCAAGCCAGCGTGCGCGCTTGCCCCATGCGCTGCTGCTGCATGGCAATAGCGGCATAGGCAAATTCGATTTTGCCCAAAGTCTGGCCCAGTCGCTTTTATGTCTTTCACCGCATGCAGACGGCGAACCCTGCGGTACCTGCGCCAGCTGCAGCTGGTATGCGCAGGGCAACCATCCGGATTTTCGCTTGCTGACACCAGAACAGGATACGGATACCGAGTCCGAGGCTTCAACCTCAAAGAAAACGACGAAAAAGAGCCAGCAGATCAGCGTCGCGCAAGTGCGTGAACTGGCTGAATTCCTTTCCCTGTCGAGTCATCAGAGCAGTGGCCTGAGAATCGTGCTGATACATCCGGCGGAGGCACTGAACGCAGCTTCCGCCAATGCGCTGTTGAAGATGCTGGAAGAACCGCCAGAAGGCGTAGTTTTCATTCTGGTAAGCCATCAGCTCAAACGCTTGCTGCCCACCATCATCAGTCGCTGTCACAAGATCGATATGCCGATGCCGGAAAAATCCGTTGCGCTGGCCTGGCTGCAACAACAAGGTTTGGCCGACGCCGCAGCTCGCCTGGACTATGCCGGCGGCGCGCCATTGAGCGTCATGAGGACGCTGGAGCAGGGTGTCAGCAGCTTCAATTCCGAATTATTCCTGCAAGGACGGAAACTGGACCCCTTCATTGCGGCATCCGCGGCGGTAACACAAGGTATGGAACTGGCGATCGACAGTTTGCAGAAATGGGCTTTTGACCTCTTGTCATGCCTGCTGGTAGGCAAAGTGCGCTATCACAATCAGCATGCCGATGCTTTGCAAGCGCTGGTCAAAGGCGTAGACTTGGGCCTGTTGCTGGAGTTTCAACGCAAGCTGAACGAGGCAAAGAGAAGCGCTCAGCACCCGTTGAATAATGAATTGCAGCTTGAAGCAATTTTTCTCAATTACACGCAATTGTTCATGAAAAAGAATTGATCGAATACCATGTCCGCATTGCCACCTGAACAGTCGTCAGCCGCAAATTCCGCTCCCAAGCCTGGTGTGCTTTCGCTCGCCATCAAGGAAAAGGCGGCGCTTTATGCTTCCTACATGCCGTTCGTGAAGGGGGGCGGACTCTTTATCCCGACCAACAAGAGCTTCAAGATCGGTGATGAAGTCTTCATGCTGCTAAGCTTGCTGGATGATCCGACAAAACTGAAGGTCGTCGGTAACGTAATCTGGCTTACACCAGTCACCCAAGGCAATCGTCCGCAAGGCATAGGGGTGCAATTGAGTGAAAAGGATGGCGGTCTTGAAGCCAAGAACAAGATCGAAGCCTTGCTTGGTGGGGCACTTAAATCAGGCAAACCCACTCATACGATGTAATCAACCTTTAAAGTAGTTCCATGCTTGTAGATTCGCACTGCCACCTCAATTTCCCTGAGCTTGCCAACAACATGCCGGACATCCGCGAGGCCATGACCTCGCATCAGGTCGGCCATGCCTTGTGCATTTCGGTCAATCTGCGCGAATACCCGCAAGTACTGGCCGTTGCCGATGCCTATGACAATTTTTATGCGACGGTTGGCGTACATCCGGACTATGAAGACGAACCGCCGCTGAGTGTCGAGCAATTGGTGGAACTTGCCAGAAACCCCAAGGTAATCGGCATCGGAGAGACCGGTCTGGATTATTATCGCCTGACCGGGGACCTTGAATGGCAACGCGAGCGTTTTCATACGCATATCCGCGCCGCCATAGCTGTCGACAAGCCGCTGATCATCCATACTAGGGCTGCAGCTGACGATACCTTGCGTATCATGCGGGAAGAAAATGCCAGTCAGGTGGGCGGTGTCATGCATTGCTTCACAGAAAGCCTGGATGTGGCATTGCAAGCCATTGAAATGGGTTTTTATATCTCCTTTTCCGGCATCGTCACTTTCAAGAATGCCGTCGCCTTGAAGCAAGTGGCCAGGCAGATTCCCCTTGACCGCATCCTGGTGGAAACCGATTCTCCATACCTGGCACCGGTTCCTTACCGCGGCAAGACCAATCAGCCAGCCTATGTAAAGTACGTGGCCGAAGAGGTCGCCAGCCTGCGTGGCATCGACTATGAAACTCTGGCAGAAGCCACGACCGAGAACTTCTTCCGCCTGTTCCGGCACGCGAAACGATGCAACTGATCGTGCTCGGTGCCGGTTCCAGCGCCGGCACGCCTGTCATTGGTTGCCGCTGCGAGACATGCATTTCCACTGACAAGCGCAACAAAAGAACCCGATGTTCAGCCGCAATTGTCCTGCCTACAGGTGAAACCATTCTGATCGACACCGGTCCTGACTTGAGACAGCAAGCTCTGCGCGAAAGCCTGAACAGGGTCGATGCGGTACTCTATACCCACACGCATGCCGACCATCTGCACGGCATTGATGACTTGCGCTCGTTTTGCCAGTTACAGCGCCAGCAGATCCCGCTTTACGGCAATCAGGCCACCTTGCAGCATATCGCCGACAAGTTTTCCTATGTGTTGAGAGAACCCAGTGACTTTTGGGATCTGCCCGTGCTAACTGCAAGGAAAATAAATGCGCCGATGGAGCTTTTTGGTGTCAAAGTCACGCCGATCCCGGTCAAGCATGGCAATAGCGATATCCTTGGCTACCGTATCGGCAATATCGGCTATATCACTGATGTATCAGCCATTCCAGAGAGTTCACTGGCTTTGCTTCATGGGCTGGAAGTGCTGTTGCTGGATTGTTTGCGGTTTAAATCTCATCCAACCCACATCAATCTGGAACAAAGTCTGGAGTATGCTGGTCGTATCAAGGCAGACCAGACTTACCTGATCCACATGACCCATGAAATTGAATTTACGGCGGTCAGTCAACGCCTGCCGCCTGACGTACGTTTGGCTTATGACGGCATGAGAATCGACACTCGATAAATCTGCTGCACAATGCAAGCAGCTGACAAAAGTGCGATAATCCGACATTATTTTCAACGCATGACTAGAACTAGGAATAGATATGCTACTCAGTAAAAAAACCTGCATCTCACTTGCCGTTATCGGCTCGGTTTTCATGATCAATCCGGTTATCGCAGAACAGGCAACCAACAAAACCAGTACTCAGGCCAAGGCAAAAAAGACCTATACAGAAGATGAGTTTCTGAATGCATTCAGCGGAAAATCCCGCAAGGCGATTACCGATCAACTGGGTCAGCCTGTGAAAAAAGAACAGGGTGTCAGACCTTCCGGTGCCAATGCCGCTATTACACAATTGGGCGGCAAGCCAGGCGATACCTCCAAGCCGGTCAATGTCGAGATGTGGTACTACACTGACATTGTTCGCTATGACGCCAAACGCACTTACAAGCAGACCGAACTGACCTTTGTGAACGATAAGGTGATGAACATCACCTTCTTCAACAACCGTTAATCCACAGCCTAACCGGATAGGCTTTCATGGCCTATCCCAGTGACGGCACCAGCACCGCAGCACCATTGATGTTTCCTGCCCGCAGGTCATTCATGGCTTCATTGGCCTGGCTGAGCGGGTAAACCACGGTGTGCGTGCGGACCGGAATACCCGCCGCCAGCGAAAGAAACTCGCTACCATCCTCACGCGTCAGATTGGCGACACTTCTGATTGTTCTTTCACCCCAGAGCAAGGCATAGGGAAAAGCAGGAATATCTGTCATATGGATACCTGCGCAAACGATAGTGGCCCCTTTGGCGCTGGCCTTCAGAGCCTTGGGAACCAGTCCGCCTACCGGCGCAAATATCAAAGCAGCGTCCAGCTGCACGGGCGGCATCTCCTGAGACGACCCCGCCCATGATGCTCCCAGGCTGATAGCGAACTTGCGGGCTTCAACATCATGCTCGCGCGTGAATGCATAAACGCGCCAGCCCTGTGCCAGCGCCACTTGCGTCACCAGGTGCGCAGCTGCACCAAATCCATAGATGCCCAGATGTTTTCCATTCCCCGCAAGTTTCAGTGCACGATGGCCAATCAGACCAGCGCAGAGCAGGGGAGCGGCACTACTGTCAGTGTAGTAATCATCGATCGGGAAGCAATAGCGCTGATCGGCCACAGTCAGCTCCGCAAATCCTCCGTCAATCTGGTAACCGGTAAACCTGGCCTGATCACACAGGTTTT
Source organism: Betaproteobacteria bacterium HGW-Betaproteobacteria-2 (assembly GCA_002842255.1). GTDB lineage: Bacteria > Pseudomonadota > Gammaproteobacteria > Burkholderiales > Methylophilaceae > UBA6140. Next base: position 8,515 of record PHCM01000033.1, read on the forward strand.
CCCTGCCGCTCAGGCAAAAAGCGCATTTTCCACATGTCCAGCCAAGCCAGGGAACGCCTACACGGTCCCCGATCGAAAATTTGTCCACCTCGGCGCCTTTATCGATCACTTCACCCACGATTTCGTGCCCCAGTACCAGCGGCAGTTTGGGCTGGGTCAGATCGCCATCAAGAATATGCAGGTCGGTACGGCATACGCCACATGCCAGCACACGCAGCAGAACCTGGTCACTGGCAGGTGAGGGGTCGGGAATCTCAGTGTAGCGAAGAGGGTGGTTCTGTTGCTCGAGCAGCATGGCTTTCATATCAGGCTCTTAAGCAAAATGCATGGTCATTCAATGTACTACAAGCCAGGATGTGATAAAAGACATGAAATTTGCAGTCACTGAAGAGCGCAAAAGTTGATAGACTCAAACTGTTGATGTCCGGTATTAAATCTAGGAGAAAAATCATGCACTCGATTCTCGTCCCGGTTGATGGCTCCAAGCATGCTCTGAATGCATTAAAACATGCCCTTTCCATCCTACAGGCAGGGCTAGCCTCGCAGATACACGTACTCAACGTGCAGCCGATCATCGTTCCGCTCAGCGACTTTTATGATTACGACATCATTGAGAAAGCCCAACATGACGAGGCGGAGAAAGCCATGCGCTCAGCCTGCAAGCTGCTTGATAAAGCCGGCATCGATTACATCAAAGCGTCCAGGATTGGTCCTGTAGCCACGACCATCGTTGACTATGCGAAATCAAAAAAATGCGGCCTGATTATTATGGGCACACGCGGCATGGGCTCTCTGGGTAGTCTGATCATGGGTTCCACCTCGAATCAGGTAGTACACCTGACAAAACTACCGGTGACACTAGTCAAGTAAGCAGGCTGCAGGCACCCTATTTGAAGTACGCCTTGGCAATATACTGCGACAGCATACGCTCGGTATTGAAGAAAGAAGCATTGAGTGCAATGGCGTGACGCATCACCTCGACGTAGCGGTCCAGTTCATTGCAGTACATCGGCAGGATGACCATTTCCAACTTGTTGTATAGCGCCTCGGCATCTTCATCACGGCTATCCGCGCCTTGTAAGCTGGCCTCCTTGTGATTGCCGATTGCCCAGCCCGTCACGCCTTCGATGCACCCTTCAGCCCACCATCCATCCAATATGCTCAATGAAGGTACACCGTTGACGGCCGCCTTCATGCCGCTGGTGCCGGATGCCTCGAGAGGGGGCTGCGGCGTGTTAAGCCAGAGATCGACGCCAGCCGTCATCATCTTTGCAAGATCCATATCGTAATCTTCCAGATAGACCAGCTTGATCCTGCCCTTGAGTTTTTCCTTGATCTCGTAGATACGCCGAATGACTTCCTTGCCTGTAACATCCTGCGGGTGCGCCTTACCGGCATAGATCAACTGAAACGGCCCGGTGCGTTGTGCTATCCTGACCAGCCTTTCCACGTCCTGGAACAGCAATTCAGGACGTTTGTAGACCGTAGCGCGGCGGGCAAAGCCGATTGTAAAGACATCGGTATCGAAATTTTCTCCCATGAGCCTGTTGACCAGTTCGATCAGGTTTTTCTTGACCTGGTTATGCGCAATGATGACTTCTCGCTTGGAAATATTCAGCGCGTAACGCAAGCTGGCGCTGTCTGCGCGCCAGCCGGGGATGTGTTTGTCGAATAGCGCAGAAAATGCAGGTGCCGCCCAAGTGGCGGCATGCACGCCGTTGGTAATCGAACGAATGTCGTATTTGGCAAACATCTGCTGCGCCGTATGGCCGTGACTCTTGGCCACGCCATTGACGTAATAACTGTTGCCGAGCGCTAGGTAAGTCATGTTCAGCTCACCATTCAGGCAGAACTCATGCTCGCAGTCGGCGAAAACGCCCTTGTAGCCCGTAATCACCTGATGCACCAGATCCATGGGGAATTTGTCATGGCCGGCCGGCACCGGTGTATGTGTCGTGAAGATGCACTTGGGTTTGACCATTTGCACGATCTCCGGCGAGATCATGCGGCTTGTCGGGCCATCTCCCATGTTCCATACTTGTCGAGCCAGTTCGTATGCGAGCTCCAGTGTCAGCAGGGCAGCATGCCCTTCATTCATGTGGAATCGGCGGATCTCGTTGTAGCCCAGCGCCCGCAGCATGCGCACACCGGCTATACCCAGCACAGCCTCCTGCCAGAGCCGGTAACGCATATCTCCACCATACAGGTGATCAGTGATCGTGCGGTCTGCAGTGCTGTTCTCCTCAAGGTCGGTATCGAGGAAATATACCGGTACGACATCATTGCCGACGCCTTTGACTTCATATCGCCAGGCGCGGACTTTTACTTCCCGCCCTTCAATCTCGATCGAACAACGAGGCTCCATCTCCTGCAACTTGTCAGCCACCTGCCAGGAAACATCCTCCTCGCTCTGCCAGCCGTTGGCATCAAGATGTTGATGAAAATAACCCTTGCGATGGAGCAGGGTGACGACCACCATCGGGATACCCTGATCTGCGGCCGAACGTACGGTATCTCCAGCGAGAATACCAAGACCACCCGCATAGGTCGGGATAGCTTCATCCAGCCCGATCTCCATAGTGAAATACGCTAT
>PHCM01000318.1 GCA_002842255.1 Betaproteobacteria bacterium HGW-Betaproteobacteria-2
GCCACAGGCGACCCAGACTGTCTTTCAGCGTGAACTCGATCTTGGGGCCGTAGAACGCACCTTCGCCCGGCTGCAGATCATATTGCAGATTATTCTGCTTCAGCGCAGCGGCCAGCGCCTGCTCAGCCTGATCCCAGGTTTCATCGGAGCCGACACGCTTCTCAGGACGCGTGGACAGCTTAACCAGCACGTCGCTGAAACCGAAATCGCTGTATACCTCATACAGCATGGCAATGAAGTCAGCGACTTCCGCCTCGATCTGCTCTTCGGTACAGAAGATGTGCGCATCATCCTGCGTAAAACCGCGCACGCGCATCAGGCCGTGCAAGGCGCCGGATGGTTCGTTGCGATGGCAGGAACCGAACTCGGCCAAGCGCAAGGGCAAATCACGATAGCTATGCAAACCGCTGTTGAAAATCTGCACATGACCAGGGCAATTCATCGGCTTCACCGCGTAATCGCGGTTTTCGGAGGCCGTGGTGAACATGTTCTCGCGGTAGTTTTCCCAGTGGCCGGATTTCTCCCACAGGGAGCGGTCCATGATGGTTGGCGTGCGCACTTCCTGATAATCGTATTCGACGAACTTGGCGCGCATGTACTGTTCGATTTCCTGCCACAGCGACCAGCCGCGCGGATGCCAGAACACCATACCCGGCGCCTCGTCCTGCATGTGGAAGAAATCGAGCTGCTTGCCCAATTTGCGATGGTCTCGTTTCTCGGCTTCTTCCAGCATGTGCAGATACTGCTCGAGGTCTTCCTTCTTCGTCCAGGCAGTACCGTAGATGCGTTGCAGCATCTCGTTATTGGAATCGCCGCGCCAGTAAGCACCTGCCAGCTTCATCAGCTTGAAGGCCTTGAGCTTGCCGGTGGATGGCACATGTGGGCCACGGCAGAGGTCGGTGAAGTTGCCTTCGCTGTAGAGCGAAACATCCTCATTGGCCGGAATCGACGCGATGATCTCGGCCTTGTAATGCTCGCCTATGGACTTGAAGTAGGCCACAGCCTCATCGCGCGGCAACACCTTGCGGCTGACCGGCTCGTCCTTCTTCGCCAGTTCGACCATCTTCTTTTCGATGACCTGCAGGTCTTCAGGGGTAAACGGGCGATGATAGGAGAAGTCGTAGTAGAAACCGTTCTCGATGACAGGACCGATAGTCACCTGCGCTTCCGGGAACAGCTCTTTCACTGCATATGCAAGCAAATGTGCTGTGGAGTGACGGATGATGTCGAGACCTTCAGGACTCTTGTCGGTGATGATGGCCAGATCCGCATCCGACTCAATCAGGTGGCTGGTGTCCACCACCTTGCCGTTGACCTTGCCAGCCAGCGCAGCCTTGGCCAGACCAGCACCGATGCTCATCGCCACATCGGCGACGGTAACCGGCTGATCGAAATTGCGCTCGGAACCATCTGGCAAACGGATAACTGGCATGCTGTCCTGTCTCATCGTTAAGACCCTGAAACGACAAAAGCCGATGAACGGCTTTTGTGGGTTTCGGATCTGAATTTGGTAGGCGCGATTGGACTCGAACCAA
>PHCM01000319.1 GCA_002842255.1 Betaproteobacteria bacterium HGW-Betaproteobacteria-2
GAATGATTTGATATTGCTGCTTCGGAGCAAAATTAAGCAAATTATCAAGAAGGGCCGTTCTCTTGTTTGGTGCGTCAAATGGGTAACGGGCATGCGGAATATCAACCGCAAAATCCGCTGCGTAAGCTGATGTGATTTCAACGAGTTTTGGCCCAGTCAGGCCGTTATTCGTCATCTCCGTTGCGGCGAAGGAAATAAACGCAGTTGGAATACGATCACGCATAGTGGCAGCCTTGAGAGCTAACGTGGAGGTCCGTGTGGACCGCAGGGTTAGCCGGCCATGCAGAATAAATGGGGTCAGACCCCATTTGTTGACCCGATTTCATCGTTATTCATCATAACTGATCGCCGTTGCTCGGCGGTGTCGGCTAGTTTTTTACGAGCTAGTCTTGCCTGACCCGGAAACCGACCGGTTAGTAGCCTGCAGATAAGAGCAAAAAACACTGATGAAATCCAGAAAAAGAACGCCACGGCGATAAGCCACCATGCGTAAACGCTGTTGGTTAAGTCGTCTGTGATGGTAAACCAAACTACTCCGAGAAAAATGCCCGTTTGAAGTAGCGCACCAAACCATCCCCAGCCTGACTGTACCCAGCCGCATAAATCTGATAATCGATTGCGAAGGAGCTCTGAACTAAATCTGTTCAGTGCGAACTGTATAACCTTTGTTTCATTTTCGGATTTGTCTAGTTCGTCGACGGGGATGCTTAGGGCGAGAGACATTTCTTGAAGTGCAGACTTGCGATTACGTTCGCTCTCCCATTCTGCAAGCCCCAAAATAGCCATACTAAATGCAACTAGTGAAATAAGAGCGCCAACAATATGACCAATTGCGATGAGAATAGACATGTAAGCGCCTAATTAAAATTAGATACCATAAAAATATATGAAAAGTGCACCCTGCATAACCTCTCGTTTATTCAAACTGGATTAAACGCCTTATCTTTTCCCATTACAAGGCATGCATTTTTATCCATTTTCCTAGTTTCAGCGTTTTCCTTTTGGCTTGCTTCTCAAACTCGCCCCAAACGCCTTCCTCAACCACAAGGCTGCCTCCTGCCGATCTTCCAGTATGAAATCCGGTGCCTGAAAGTAGGGCAGGGCTATGGTTTTATCTTTTTTGCGGTAGGTGAATTGCGGGAGTTGCAGGGCTTCGAACGCCTGCTGCGTTTCGGTGTCCGCTTTCAGGTAGAGCGTATCATCAAAGACGATGCCGACCGGCAGGCCATCGAGATAGAGGGTATGGCCGCTGAACATGCGCCGGGTGGTGATGGGGCCGGCGAGCTCAAAGACTTCGTGTAGGTATTCTGTAAACTCACTCATGCCAGCATCACATCAGGTTAGTTCGAGGATAACCGGCGTATGGTCTGAAGGGCGCTCTAACTTGCGAGGGCCTTTGTCGATCCAGCAGCGCTGGCAGCTGGCTTTAAGTGCGTCGCTGACCATGATGTGGTCGATGCGCAGGCCGAGGTTGCGGCGGAAGCCGGCCATGCGGTAATCCCACCAGCTGAAGCTGCTTTCTTCCTGTTCGAAC
>PHCM01000320.1 GCA_002842255.1 Betaproteobacteria bacterium HGW-Betaproteobacteria-2
GGTAGAACTTGGCAACAATGGGCTGCGAATCTTCCAGCCCCACCTGATAGACGCGGTTTTCATAGCTGTTAAGCGCAAGCAATCGGCCATCTGTACGCAGACCTATGCTCTCGATGGCATTCAGAATGCAATCGGGATCAAGGTGGAAAAACGGGGTGGCTTCATGTGTCATTCGCGCATTTTAACGCGCAAATGATGAAAATAATAAATTAAATATAATCAATAAATTAATTAAATTTATTTATATTTTACTTTAAATATGGTTTGAGCCTTTTCATGACACGATGGGACTCCGGATCCACATCGCTGCTGAAGACATGAATCTCTTCATCACCTGGAAGAATCAGATACTTGTAGAAATTCCACATCGGCGGTTCCTGCGTGATTTCGGCAAGCTGCCTGTAGAGCGGATTGGCATCCGGGCCGACGACGGATGTCTGAGACATCATGGGAAAGTCGACGGAATAGGTTTTGCGACAGAACTCACCGATTTCCTTGTTGCTGGCAAGTTCCTGTTTGAAATCGTTGGACGGGAAACCGATGACAACAAATCCCTTGTCGCGATATTTCCGGTACATGTTCTCGAGTTTTTCGAACTGCGGCGTGAAACCGCACTTGCTCGCAGTGTTGACCAGCAGGATAGGCTGATCGCGGTAATCGCAGAGATTGAAGTCTTCATCCTGCAGGGTTTTGAACTGGTGGTTATAGATGCCTTCACAATCGGCTTGTGCCATGCCGGCTCCCCATAATGTTGCCAACAATGTCAAAAAAGCAAGTGACGCACGTTTCATTATCCGATAATCCCCAGTATGCGAAATTCAATTGTTGCGGAATTGTTATTGTGGACTCATTTTAACGTTAAACGTTCTCGAAAACTTCGTGCACAGGAAAATGATGCACAATAAAAAAGGCCACCATGTGGCCTTTCCCGGCTTCAGCACAATCAACCGCCAGCCGGCCCAACTGCGAATTGCAGATTCTGCACACTGCCCCAGACCACCAGCGTGCATACCATCAGGAAGCCCCAGGCGATGACACCCGCGACGAGTATAGCGCCGAACAGCAGATAGACATGCCCCTGCTCCTTGATCTTGAATACGGTCGGGATACCGAAATAGATAAAACCTGCCGCAGCCATCATGGCCAATGTGGTGACCGCGATATTTACCAGCATGTCTGGCACGATGAGAAAGACCGGAGCCATCCACAATGGCGTTGGCGCCACTGCCGCCAGGATGAAAGCCTGCCTGTAACTGGGATGTGAATCTGCCACCTCCGCCAATTGCCGCAATATGGTCGCCATGACCGGCACGACCACCAACTGCACCAAAAACAGGATGAGTGAAACCAGCACCAGTTTGTTACCCGGCAACAGGTCAAAGAACATCAGGGTCTGTTTGGTGCCCGCGATATAGATCATGACGGACGGAATCAGTGCGAAAGGTATTACGTGCAGAAGAAACAACCGGTGCATCGATGGCTGACTGGCAACCAATGCCTCCCAGCCCGCAGT
>PHCM01000321.1 GCA_002842255.1 Betaproteobacteria bacterium HGW-Betaproteobacteria-2
TCATTTCCTGTCTGTCACCAAGGAGGGACGTTCTGCGATCATCGCCACTACAGGGAATGAAGACTGCCATTTGATCCTGCGTGGCGGCAGAACCCCGAACTACGATGCTGCCAGCGTCGATGCTGCTTGCGCAGAACTTGCTGTAGCCGGTATCGAACCCAGGCTGATGATTGATTGCAGCCATGCCAACAGCCAGAAGCAATACAAGAAGCAGATGGAGGTGGCAGCTGACATTGCCGAGCAGTTATCCGCCGGTGATCAGCGCATCATGGGGGTGATGGTGGAATCTCACCTGCACGAAGGTCGTCAGGACCACATGCCGGGCTGCACGCTGGAATACGGCAAGTCCATCACCGACCCTTGCCTTGGCTGGCAGGATACGGTCGATTTGCTGGAATTGCTGGCAAGCGGCGTGCGCAAACGCAGGGCGAAGATACAGGCAGATTGATTGGTAGGCATTTCACAGGGCGCCTGACATGGAAAATGTGTCAGGCGTTTTTGTATCCGGCGCAAGCTCTGGTGCACGAGCTATCTTCCGCGATTGGTCATGAAAATACTTAGGTACGATTCCATGTTTTTGCCCTGTGTTTATCCGGGCTCAGGTATCAGAATGGCTCCACACGTTAGGAACATAGTTTCAGAACGTGAATACTAATCAAATCAAGGAGATTTATTATGTGGACAAAACCAGCTGCTACCGAAATGCGTTTCGGCTTTGAAGTAACGATGTACGTTTGCAATCGTTAATTGATTGCATCCTGCGGGCTGCCTCCGGGTGGCCCGTGTCATTTAAGGACAATGAGTTTAAACTCGGTCTTCCGTTTCAGCAAAAGTAGAAAATTATGCATATACATGTTTTAGGTTCAGGCGCGGGTGGTGGTTTTCCACAGTGGAATTGCAATTGTCATAATTGCGATGGACTGCGTAAAGGTACTATCAAGGCGACCAAGCGTACACAGTCCTCGATTTGCGTCAGTAGTGACGGCGTGAACTGGGTGCTGTTCAACGCATCTCCCGATGTCTTGCAACAGATCCAGGACTTTCCTGCATTGCAGCCCGGTCGTGCGATCAGGGATACCGGCATACAGGCTATCGTGTTGATTGATGCGCAAATCGACCACACGACCGGCTTATACATGCTGCGTGAAGGTACGGTCAAGCGCGAGATTTATTGTACCGACATGGTTTACGGTGACCTGACCTCCGGTAACCAGATTCTGAATATACTGGGTCATTATTGCGGTATTAATCATCACAGTGTGCCAATCGACGGCAAGACCAGTTTCACCATGCCGAACGTGCCGAATCTGAAATTCACCGCGGTGGCACTCAAGAGTGCGGCACCCCCGTATTCTCCGCATCGTAATGATCCGCACCCCGGCGACACCATCGGCGTGCTGATTGAGGAAATCAGCACCGGCAAGAAATGCTGGTATTCACCTGGCCTGGCAGAGATCGAACCGCAACTGCCGGCATTGATGAATCAGGCCGACTGCATCATGGT
>PHCM01000322.1 GCA_002842255.1 Betaproteobacteria bacterium HGW-Betaproteobacteria-2
GTTCACCCAGCTCCCGTGTCCGGCACGAGTTAAATTAGGTGAACGCCGTTACAGTTGGGAGCAAGCCCATTCTGCAAACCGAGCCTGGGACATGGGGAATGTCTCGCAGCGTTCCTCGGTTAATGATGCAATTATAAAACAAATCAGGGGTTTGGCAAAAACATGCCAAACCCGGCTAAACAATTTCAGTTTTTTTGACACTATTGTCGGGTGTTTTGACTGCGGCTGCTACGCTTAAACATGCGCTTTGCGCATGTCAGCCTTCGCCGAAACACAGATAAACGCCTCCGGCGCCGGGCTTACAGCCCGGCTGCTGCACGTAGCGCTGCAGCCTTGTCAGTACCTTCCCAAGTAAATTCAGGTTCATCGCGGCCGAAGTGACCATAGGCAGCCGTCTTGCTGTAGATCGGACGCAGCAGGTCCAACATCTTGACGATGCCTTTCGGACGCAGGTCGAAGTGTTCACGGACCAAACCAATCAGCACTTCATCCGACACCTTGCCGGTGCCGTAAGTTTCCACCATGACACTGGTCGGCTGTGCAACGCCGATGGCGTAGGAAACCTGTACCAAACAACGCGAAGCCAAGCCGGCAGCGACGATATTCTTGGCAACGTAGCGCGCGGCATAAGCGGCAGAACGGTCGACCTTGGACGGGTCCTTGCCGGAGAAAGCACCGCCACCATGTGGAGCTGCGCCACCATAAGTATCAACAATGATCTTGCGACCGGTCAGACCGCAATCGCCTTGCGGACCACCGATGACGAAACGGCCGGTCGGGTTGACCAGATACTTGATCTCGCCCTTGATCAGTTCCTTCGGCAGGATGGGCTTGATGATTTCCTCGACCACCGCTTCGCGGATCTGGGCCAGTGTCATTTCCGGCGCATGCTGGGTAGAGAGCACAACCGTATCGATGGAATCGGGCTTGCCGTCGACATACTTCACCGTGACCTGACTCTTGGCATCGGGACGCAACCAAGCCAGGCGGCCATCCTTGCGCAACTGGGACTGACGCTCGACCAGGCGATGGGACAGCCAGATCGGCAAGGGCATCAACTGCGGTGTTTCTTCACACGCATAACCGAACATCAGACCCTGGTCACCGGCACCCTGATCCAGCGGATCATCTTCCGCCTTGTCCACGCCCTGAGCGATATCCGGCGATTGCTTGTCATAAGCCACCAGCACGGCGCAACCCTTGTAATCGATGCCGTAATCAGTATTGTCATAGCCGATACGCTTGACGGCTTCACGCGCGACCTTGATGTAGTCGACATTGGCCGTGGTGGTGATTTCACCAGCCAGCACGATCAGGCCGGTATTGGCCAGCGTTTCTGCGGCAACACGCGCGGTCGGGTCCTGTTCAAGAATCGCGTCAAGAATGCTATCGGATACCTGATCGGCCAGTTTGTCCGGATGGCCTTCGGAAACAGATTCGGAAGTAAAAAGATATTCGCTCATGAGGTGCTCGGATAAGGTTGGCAAAAGGTTGTTAGAATAC
>PHCM01000323.1 GCA_002842255.1 Betaproteobacteria bacterium HGW-Betaproteobacteria-2
ACGTGTGCCGCAACCGGTCCTCGCTTGCAGCCTTGCCGTGACGAAAATGGTGCTCGCGGACATGACGCGACTTGACGTTGCGCTGAACGGGGCAATCTCCTTTAATGCCGCTTCTCCGGCCAGCGCTTTCAGCCACTCGACTTCGACCATGGCGCGATGCTTGATCAGCGCATATTCGCTGAAGTACGGGCGCAGGTTGTCGAGCTTGGACTTGTAGCGGCCATCAAGTGGGGAGAGGGCGTTGAGAGGAGAGAGCTCCATGATGCAACCTTTTCAATGCGATAAATCGGGAACCTGTAATTTTACCCTACATCGACACAGTCAAAAAACACTATCTTGAATGCCATCTGCCAAGACCATGAAAACCCTGTTGTAAACAGGGTGTATCTTTATACAGACAGGCGCATAATATTCTTCCTAACGACTGTCTAGTCGGGCTTTTGGTCGAAATGACAGCTGAACTGTGAGGCAGGCTTCATGAAGCGCTATCTGATTCTGATCTTGATCTTATGTAATCCGGCCATCGTTCTGGCGGAAGAAGTCAGGGCGCCCAGTGTCGAGGAAAACCTGCGCGAGATGGACAAGGATCGCAACGGTATCGTCACCGCATCCGAAGTTCGTGCCTATCTGCAGTCCAAGCATGGCAAGGACTATGAAAAAGGCATTCTGGACAAGTTGCAGTCTACGGAACGCGGTGCCAGCTGCGGAACGTCGTTCGCTCAATCCTTTTTCTGATACGCGCAGAGTTCGCTGGATTGACGCGGAAATAACCTTTTGTTTGAGCCGATGGATCAGGCTATCGTCCTGACCATGTCCAAATTGCCGTTTCGCCAGTCTGGCTCAGAGCATGCCGCGGACGGTATAATCTGATTTTGGATTTTTTTGATTGAACACCATGCTGACCGCCTACCGAGAACATGTTGCCGAGCGCGCTGCGCAAGGTCTTCCGCCACTACCCCTTAATGCAGAGCAGACAGCCGAGCTGGTTGATCTGCTGAAGAACCCGCCCGCAGGGGAGGCTGATTTTCTGCTTGAGCTGTTGGAGCACCGTATACCGGCAGGAGTGGATCAGGCAGCCTACGTCAAGGCCGCTTTCCTGACAGACGTTGCCCATGCCAAGGTGGACTGTGCATTGATCTCCCGTTCGCGGGCGATTCAACTGCTTGGCACCATGCTCGGCGGTTACAACGTGCAGTCCCTGGTCAGCCTGCTGGGTGGTGAATTGGCTGAGGAGGCCATCGCCGCCCTGTCGCATACCATTCTCATGTTCGATGCCTTCCATGATGTCGCCGAGAAGCTCAAGACCGGTAATCCGCATGCGCGCAAGCTGATGCAGTCCTGGGCCGATGCCGAATGGTTCACCCAGCGCAAGCCGATGCCGGATGAGATGAAGCTGGTCGTATTCAAGGTGCCGGGCGAGACCAATACCGACGATCTGTCCCCTGCGCAGGAAGCCTGGTCGCGTCCGGATATTCCCTTGCATGCCAATGCCATGCTGGTCA
>PHCM01000324.1 GCA_002842255.1 Betaproteobacteria bacterium HGW-Betaproteobacteria-2
GTAAGACTGCTGACAGGAGAGATCAGGCCGGGCCTTCGTACATGATCTTCCAGGTGTTGTTCTCCAGTACCCAGTACTGGCGTTTGCGCATTTTGCTGTCCAGATGGTTGCTTTTGAATGATTGCTCAAAATTGACCACAGCCATTTCCTGTTTGCTGTTCGGGTAGCGCAGCATACTGACATTCGACAGCCTGATTTGCACATTTGGCTTGTTGGCTTGCACTCGGCGTTTGTGATTTACCCAAGCGCTGTAATCAGAGCCTTTGCTGAAAAAGTTCTTTGAATAGTGGCCAAGGTAACGCCCGGTATTCTGCGACTCCCAATCCTTGCGCCAGGTTTCCAGTGCGCTGGCAAGTGACTCTTTTTGCTGGGAAACCTGACTCTCTTCCAGCCACTGCAGGTTGTTGGCAATGACGAACAGCGTTTTTCCGCTCTTGAAGATAGGTTCCAGGCTCTTGAGTTCAGGGTTCGCCATCACCAGACAACCGTCGCTTGCCAGCGGGGGTCTGCTGTAGGTATCGCTGGGTGTGCCGTGTAGCCAGATACCGTAGCCATTCTTGCCCTGATGACGATCCCATTCATTCGGGTAATTGAGGGGGAACGCCATGCCGCCGTAAAAATCCGGCAGTTCCTTGGACAGCTTTGTGCCTGCAAAGTACACACCTATGGGGGTGCGTTTGTCGCCTTCGACGAACTTGTCGCTGCCATTCTTGCCCAGCGTCACATAGTAGTCGTTGACGTAGACGGGTTTGCCATTGTCGTTGCGGTATACATAAAGGCGGGATTTGTCCGCGTCGACGACGATGACATGTTCGTGACTTTTGTCGATTTGCCACAAAGGTTCCGGCAAGCCGCGGGGCCTTTGCTGTGCAAGATAATGCTCAAGACGCAGACGTGCCTCGCTCTGGAAATCCTGGATTACTTCAGGCTGGCGGCCGGAGGAGTTGCCGAAGGTGCTGATCTGCTGGGCGCGGGCCATCAGGAGATCGCCGCGCACCAGATGTGCAAGCTTGAAATTCGGCGCCTTGTTCAGCAATTCTTCTGTCGTTTCCAGCGCCTGTTGCAACTGTCCCTGCGTGACTTCGAGCAGGCTCTTGATCAGCAGTTGTTCGATATTGTTGGGATTGAATTTGCTGGTGCTGCCTGCGCTGGAGCCGCCGAAAAAGAAGTCGCTGAAGCTGCTGCGGTTGATTGCCGTGGCATTCCACGGCAGCAACGAGCTGCTGATAATCAGTACCTGTAATACAAGTTTGAGTTTATGCATTACTTTTCAATTTACTCGATTCAACGCTGAGCAACTTCTTGTTCAATCAGCCACTGGCCGTTGATATTGATCATGACCAGGGTTTTGCCTGTGCGCTGTGACAGGTGAGATGCGCGATAGTTTTGCTTGAAGCTCACGCGGGCCTGTGTATTGCTCTCCATGTTGATATTGAGGTCGCTGATCTCAACCTTGATGCTTTTCGGTGTGGAGATGCGGGAGCGGCGCAG
>PHCM01000325.1 GCA_002842255.1 Betaproteobacteria bacterium HGW-Betaproteobacteria-2
CGGCGGCGTCGTTTCCTCTTTAGGTAAAGGCATCGCTGCCGCCAGCCTTGGCGCAATCCTCGAGTCGCGTGGTATCAAAGTCACCATGCTCAAGCTCGATCCGTATATCAACGTTGACCCGGGCACCATGAGTCCGTTCCAGCACGGCGAGGTGTTTGTCACCGACGACGGCGCCGAAACTGATCTGGACCTCGGTCATTACGAGCGCTACATCAGCGCACGCATGGGCAAGCGCAATAACTTCACTACCGGCCAGATTTACGAGACCGTGATCAAGAAAGAGCGTCGCGGCGAATATCTGGGCAAGACTGTGCAGGTCATTCCGCACATCACCGACGAGATCCAGAACCACATCAAGCGCGGTGCCGAAGGTGCCGACGTTGCCATCGTCGAAGTTGGCGGCACCGTGGGTGACATCGAATCCCTGCCGTTTCTCGAAGCCATCCGTCAGATGGGCATCCGCGAAGGCCGCGGCAATGCCTGTTACATCCATTTGACCCTGTTGCCGTGGATCCCCACTGCCGGCGAACTGAAGACCAAGCCAACCCAGCACTCTGTCAAGGAACTGCGCGAGATCGGTATCCAGCCGGATATCCTGTTGTGCCGCGCCGACCGTCCGATTCCGGACGAAGAGCGTGCCAAGATCGCGCTGTTTACCAATGTTGCGCCGGAAGCGGTCATTTCCGCCCTAGATGCGGAATCCATCTATGCGATTCCGGGCATGCTGCACGACCAGATGCTGGACGAGATCGTCTGTCACAAGCTGGGCATCCTGGCCAAGGCCGCCGATCTTTCCAGCTGGAAGAAGATTGTCGATGCACTGAAGCATCCCAAGCATCAGCTGGATATCGCTTTTGTCGGCAAGTATGTCGACCTTACCGAATCCTACAAGTCGCTGACCGAAGCGTTGATCCACGCCGGCATCCATACCCATTCCAAAATCAAGATTCATTTCATTGATTCGGAGGATATCGAGAAAAGCGGCACCGACAGCCTGAAGTCCATGGACGCGATCTTGGTGCCGGGCGGTTTCGGCAAGCGCGGTACCGAAGGCAAGATTGCCGCCATCCGTTATGCCCGTGAAAACAAGAAGCCTTATCTCGGTATTTGTCTCGGTATGCAGCTGGCGGTCATCGAATTTGCGCGTAACGTCGCAAAGCTGAAGGATGCCAACAGTACTGAATTCAACCCGGATACACCGCACCCATTGGTTGGTCTGATCACGGAATGGAAAGATGCCAGCGGCAAGGTAGAAAAGCGTACTGAAGATTCCGACCTCGGCGGCACCATGCGTCTCGGCGCACAGAAATGCCCGATCGAACCCGGCACGCTGGCGGCGCAGATCTACGGCGCTGAAGTCAACGAGCGCCATCGCCATCGCTATGAGGTGAACAATCACTATGTCGAGCAATTGAAGGCGGCTGGCCTGATCATTTCCGCCCGTACGCCGACCGAGCAGCTATGCGAGATGATCGAACTGCCGCAGGA
>PHCM01000326.1:0-1483 GCA_002842255.1 Betaproteobacteria bacterium HGW-Betaproteobacteria-2
CGGGATTATGCACAATCCTGCCTGTTCACTACCGGGCATCTGAAAGCCAGCGCAAATGGCGAGATTGATAGCGTTGAGCTGGATTGGCCGGCCCTGACCCGTCCTAATCAGACTGTGGTCATTTACATGGGGCTGGTAGGTCTTGCGGAAATCTGCCGCAAGCTGGTGTTGCACGGCTTGCCGGCAGAAACGCCCGCCGCAGTTGTGCAACAGGGCACGACCGTGCGACAGCGGGTGGTGGTGGCCGATCTGGCGACGCTTGCGGAAAAGGTCAGCGCTGCAGAACTGAAACCGCCATGCCTGATCATCGTCGGCGGTGTTGTTGCGTTGCACGAAAAACTGGCCTGGTTCCGGCCCGGCAGCGATGTTTAAAGCGGCAGGCTGAGGCGCGCCTCGAGGCCGCCTTCCGGCCGATTGAGCAATTCCAGCTTGCCTTTGTGCAACTTGGCGATACGGTCGGCGATCGCCAAGCCGAGGCCGCTGCCACCTTCATTGCCACGCGCGGAATCCATGCGTTCGAACGGTCGCAACAGACGGTTCATATGGCTTGCCGGAATTCCCGGCCCATTATCCATGATGCTGACGACGATATAACCCGCAGTGATGCGGGTGCTGACTGCGACTTTGCCTTTGCCATAGGCGAAGGCGTTGTCGATCAGATTGCCAATCAGCCGGTGGATCGCCAATGGCCGCAGTTGAACCTTGTAGTTGGAGGAGAGTTTCAGTTCCACGTGGCGACCGGCCCGGGCGTGGCGGTCTGCTACGGACTGGATGAGGGCGTTGATGTCGACCATCTGTGGCGGCTCGCCTTCGACACCGCGGACGAAATCCAGGAACTGGTTGATGATGTTATCCATGTCGGATATGTCCTGAACCATGCCGTTGCGGGTGCTTTCACCGACTTCATCCGGCAGCATTTCAACCGCAAGTCTCAACCTGGCGAGCGGTGTGCGCAGATCATGCGAAATACCGGCCAGCAGCAGCGTTCTCTCGCTGTCCAGTCTTGCCAGGGCTTCCGACATTTCATTGAAGGTGCGCTGCACTTCACGCATTTCTTCCGCGCCTTCTTCCGGCAGCTTGGGTGGTTGCTCGCCATGGCTGATGCGGCCTGCAGCCTTGACCAGGAAGCGTAGCGGCCGGTTGATGCGGGCGGCAATCACGTAGGCGCCGCCCAGCGAAAGCAATGCAACCAGCGCGGCCCAGCCGAACCACTGCCAGGGGAAGGGGCGTTCGGCAAGAAAACGCGGAATGACGACCCAGTAATCATCCTGCTCGATGCTGAAACTGATCCAAAGGCCGGGAACGCCTAGATGATTGATTGCAACCAGCGTCTCCTGGCCCAGATTCTCGCGAATCTTGTCCGCGACCAGGCGGATAAACGGATCGTCTGGTAACGGCTCTACGATTTCCAGCAGATCTGCGGCATAGATGCGTACGCCTTCGCGCCCGGATAGTTCTGAAAGCAGGGCGATGCGGCGGTTTT
>PHCM01000326.1:1513-2838 GCA_002842255.1 Betaproteobacteria bacterium HGW-Betaproteobacteria-2
CGTGTAATTGACGACCGTCACAGCCTGCAGTGCGGCGGCCCGGGCGCGTGGCTCACGTTCGAAGTAATCGAAAATCTGGAGTGCGCTGAACTGGCCTATCGCCAGTAACAGCGCGATGAGTACCATGATGCGGGCAAGTAGGGTACGCGGGAAGAGTCTCAATGATATGCAGGCATGTTGGAATGGGGGCGGTCAGGAGCTTAGCTCTTCTGGATTTCGCCATCCGGTACAAAGACATAGCCGAAGCCCCACATGGTTTGCAGATGCCTCGGGTGAGCGGGGTCTGGTTCGATCAGCCTTCTCAGGCGCGAGACCTGTACATCAATGCTGCGATCGAACACATCCAGTTCGCGTCCGCGAGCCAGTTGCATCAGGCGATCGCGTGACAGCGGCTGACGCGGATGGTCGACAAACACCTTGAGCAGGGCGAATTCGCCGCTGGTGATGGTGACGGGTTCTCCATTGCGCATCAGGCTGCGTGTGGAAGGGTCGAACACAAAGTCGCCGAAACTGACAGTGGTCGTGTCCATGGTTGGTGCGCTGGGAATGCGCTGCTCCTGACGGCGCATGACGGCATTGATCCGTGCCAGCAGTTCACGTGGATTGAATGGCTTGGGCAGGTAGTCGTCAGCACCCATTTCCAAGCCGATGATCCTGTCCACTTCATCGCCACGTGCGGTCAGCATGATGATGGGAATGCGACTGTTGCTACCGCGCAGACGCCGGCAGATGGCAAGTCCGTCTTCACCGGGCAGCATGAGGTCCAGTACCAGCAGGTCCGGGTGTTCATGTGCCAGTGAGGTATCCATTTCGGTAGAATCTGAAACGGCCTTGACGCTGAATCCCTGCTCGCCGAGATAGCGTTGCAGCAGCTCCCGCATGCGTAGGTCGTCATCGACCAGCAATATTTTTTTCATATTTGTTTGCATGGTGCTATTTTGGGCATAAATGCTTTCGATTGAAAGACTTCACGGGTATAAAGCGGCAAAAATCTTGATGAGATTCATGTTTGTTACAATTTTTTACAATCAGCAGGGTAAGGGAAACATTCAATTTACATTCTTAAGTCATTATAACCGCTCTTAAATGAGCGAATAGCTCAAATAAGCCGCACATGCGTTTCAATGCGGGTTCGGATTTCTGGTTGGTTTGACCGGAGGCGCGAAAACTTTTAGCCCGTTGAAGAATCACAATAACAGTCAGTACAGACAAAAGCGGCAGCATGCGATGAGGAGAGCGTAAGTGAAGCAATACCCATTTAGCCATTCCAAAGTGTATTTCATGGTGTAGGACTGCTGATGTTTTTCTCACATTCATCAGCAGCT
>PHCM01000327.1 GCA_002842255.1 Betaproteobacteria bacterium HGW-Betaproteobacteria-2
TGCTGGTCTACGTCGGCGCAGTCATGGTGCTGTTCCTGTTTGTCGTCATGATGCTGGATATCAATCTGGACAGGCTACGCGAAGGTTTCTGGGAGTTCCTGCCGATGGCCGGTTTCATCGGTGTGCTGATGGCGGCCGAAATGGTGATGATCCTCGGCAGCAAGAATTTCGGCGTCGACCGTGTCGGTGCGCCACCGCCCAAGCCGGCCGATTACAGCAACACGGCAGAACTTGGTCGGGTACTGTATTCCGACTACCTGCTGACCTTTGAACTGGCTGCCGTCGTGCTGCTGGTGGCGATTGTTGCGGCGATTGCACTGACATTGCGCGACCGCAAGGACAGCAAGTTCATCAACCCGGCTGACCAGGTCAAGGTCAAGCGCGCCGACCGCGTGCGCATGGTCAGCATGCCTTCATTCAAGGAGCCGCCGGCAGACGCTGACGCTGCGGCCAACAATACTAAGGATCAAGCCTGATGGTCGGTCTGTCACATTATCTGGTACTCGGTTCCTTGCTGTTCGCCATCAGCGTGGTCGGCATTTTCCTCAATCGCAAGAATGTCATCGTGTTATTGATGGCCATCGAGTTGATGTTGCTGGCCGTGAATCTGAATTTCATTGCCTTCTCTCATTATCTGAATGATCTGGCAGGTCAGGTATTCGTTTTCTTCATTCTGACGGTGGCCGCTGCCGAATCCGCTATCGGTCTGGCGATTCTGGTGCTGCTGTTCCGCAATCTGAAGACGATTAACGTCGATGATCTCGACCAATTGAAAGGCTAGGCCGAGATGACGATGCAAACCATTTACCTGCTGATCCCAACGCTGCCGTTAATTGCTGCGGCGATCGTTGGTCTGTTCGGCCGCCAGCTACCACGCGCTTCTGCGCACTGGCTCACTATCCTTGGCGTTGCGGCTTCATTCGCACTTTCCGCCTATGTGTTCAAACATGTGCTCGACGGTCATGTATTCAACGGCTCGGTCTATACCTGGCTGATTAGTGGCGGCACCACGTTTGAGGTCGGTTTCCTCATCGACAAACTGTCAGCCACCATGATGGTGGTGGTGACTTTCGTTTCGCTCATGGTGCACATTTACACCATCGGTTACATGGAAGAAGACCCGGGTTACAGCCGCTTTTTCAGCTACATCTCGCTGTTCACCTTCTCGATGCTGATGCTGGTCATGAGCAACAACTTCATGCAGTTGTTCTTCGGCTGGGAGGCGGTGGGTCTGGTGTCCTATCTGCTGATCGGTTTCTGGTACAAGCGGCCGACGGCCATCTACGCTAATCTGAAGGCATTCCTCGTTAACCGTGTCGGCGACTTCGGCTTCCTGCTCGGTATCGGCATGGTGCTCTATTTCCTCGGCAGCCTCGATTATGCCGCCGTGTTCTCGGTGGCGCCGCAGATGGCGAACAATACGGTGCAAGTGATTCCGGGTGTGGACTGGTCGCTGATGACCGTGATTTGCATCCTGCTG
>PHCM01000328.1 GCA_002842255.1 Betaproteobacteria bacterium HGW-Betaproteobacteria-2
CGACGCCGCCGGTAACGAATACATATTTGGTCATGGAAGGGGCTTATGATTTTGCTGAATGAATTCTCAGCGACGGGAGTCTATTTTACTTTAAAGCCCTTGCAGCGACAAATGAAAAACCTGCGCTTCAGCGCTTGACAAGCTTCTTCTCAAGTCCATACTGGAATGCTCTCCCCCTGCATCTGGATCAAGGTTGCAAGATACCGCCCGGTAAGTCACCGAATGAATATCTGCGCCGATTGATATAAATCAATACGCCGGTTCAGCCCGACAATAGAATTTATATGCGGCTTGGCATCAGCCAGACAAAACCGCATCTAATAATTCAGGAGAATTTTCATGCTAATGGATTTGTTTGGGACATTTTCCGGCCTGCTCAGCCTTGGCATCATCGTGTTCATCATAGCCATGGCAGCCTATCTGTTCTGGCTGTTCATGAAACTGAGCGCGAAGAAACCAGGCCAGAAATAACATACCTTCAGAAGTAATATTCTGAAAGCAAGGTCAGCCGCCTTCTCGTGCGAAACGCTAGGGGAGACGGATGGCATTGCTTGCATGCCTGCTCACCGTGCGCTGTCACACAGGCGCAACAAACTGTCGCTATTTTCAATGCTTGACGCAAAGACGACAGGAGCAGGAGGATGGTCTACGAAAAGACGGCTTCAGGCATTGATGAAATTGCTGGCGCCCAGCGTCGGCTCAACCCCAGACAGCGGCAAGTACTGATACTGATCGACGGCAAACGTACGCTGAACGAGATAACCCAATCGCTGCCACGACTCACGGTGGCCGAGATCATTGAGGAACTCGCAGCCCAAGGCTTCATTCATGACCCAAGTCGGCCGAAAACCATTCCCCATGTTATTGAACCAGTCCCCAGCGCACCCGAAATTTCTGCAGAACAACTGGCAGAAACCAAGAGCATCCTGATTTCCAGCACCACTGAACACCTCGGCCTCATGGGCCGCACCATGGTCGAACAAATCAGCACAGCCGCGTCTTACGAACAGTTGAAAGCCTGCATCTCGCGCTGGCATATGGCGATACGCGAATCCAAAGGCGGCCGCATGATCGCCGACGAGCTGATGTCAAAAGTACAGATGACCCTCAGCAGCAATTAAATATAACCCTCCGATTCTCAATTTGCTTGAATCACCCGAAGAAAGTTTAAAATGCCATACATTCTTATGGCTAAAAACCTCAAAACGCATTCTCCGTCATGCCCTTGCGGCAGCAACAGAACCTACGACAACTGCTGTCAGCCATACCATAACGGCTTGGTGGTACCCACAGCAGTAGCGCTGATGCGATCACGCTACTCGGCGTATGTTTTACGGCTTGAGGGATATCTGCTGAAAACCTGGCACCCGGACACCAGGCCAGACCATCTTGGCCTGGAAAACGATACCCAGACAAAATGGCTGGGCTTGTCAGTTAAACGCCACGAGCTTGGAGGACCCGACTGCGCCATCG
>PHCM01000329.1 GCA_002842255.1 Betaproteobacteria bacterium HGW-Betaproteobacteria-2
GCACGCGTTTTTCTGAAGTCAGGCAAGGGCAACATCGTCATCAATGACAAGCCTGCAGACGAATACTTCTCACGCGAAACCTCACGCATGATTCTGCGTCAGCCATTGGCTCTGACCGAGAACGAAGCCAGCTTCGATATCATGGTCAATGTGAGCGGTGGCGGTGAATCCGGTCAGGCCGGTGCAGTGCGTCATGGCATTACACGTGCGCTGATCGACTACGATGCAGCATTGAAGAGCGCATTGTCCAATGCAGGTTTTGTGACACGTGATGCACGTGAAGTTGAACGTAAGAAAGTCGGCTTCCGCAAGGCGCGTCGTCGTAAACAATTCTCCAAGCGATAAGTCAGGAGTATGGAAAAAGCCGCAATTTGCGGCTTTTTTTATTTCTGCCGTGACTCAGTCAGGGGTTTTTATGTAATGACAGGGTTTTTTGTTACTATCTAGTTCCTGTCCATTCAGATATGGAAAGCACGATCAATTCGAACATGGCACAAGTCAGAAAAATCAAGGTAGGTATTGTGGGCGGCACCGGCTATACCGGTGTGGAGTTGTTGCGGTTGCTTGCCATTCATCCCAATGCAGAGTTGACCGCGATTACCTCGCGCGGTGAGGCCGGCATGCAGGTCGCAGACATGTTCCCCAATCTGCGTGGTTATATCGATCTACCATTTGTTGATCCGGCCGCGGCGGATCTGGGGCAATGTGATGTGGTGTTTTTCGCCACGCCGAACGGGATCGCCATGCAGCAGACCCGCGCCTTGCTGGCGAAGGGTGTGCGTGTCATCGATTTGGCCGCAGATTTCCGCATCAAGGATGTCGCTACCTGGGAAAAATGGTACGGCATGACCCATGCCTGCCCCGAGTTGATTGCAGAGGCAGTTTACGGCTTGCCGGAAGTGAATCGTGCACAGATACGTGGTGCACAGCTGATTGCCAATCCCGGCTGTTATCCGACGGCTGTGCAGCTCGGTTTCATGCCGCTGCTGAAGGCAGGTGTGGTAGATGCTTATCACCTGATCGCCGATGCCAAGTCCGGTGTTAGCGGCGCAGGCAGAAAAGCGGAAGTGCATAGCCTGTTTGCCGAGGCCGGGGATAATTTCAAGGCCTACGGTGTTGCCGGCCACCGGCATTTGCCTGAGATCTCCCAAGGACTGGACATGATGAGTGACCAGCAGATCGGTCTTACTTTCGTGCCGCATCTGACTCCACTGATTCGTGGTATTCATGCGACCTTGTATGCCAGGCTGACGGCAAGCTGTGATCTGCAGCAGCTGTTTGAAACGACGTATGAAAATGAGCGTTTCGTCGATGTTCTGCCGACAGGTTCGCATCCGGAAACACGTTCAGTGCGTGCTTCCAACCAGTGCCGGATCGCCGTACATCAGCCGCAAGGTGGCGATACGGTCGTTGTGTTGTCCGTCATCGATAATCTGGTCAAGGGTGCAGCAGGC
>PHCM01000034.1 GCA_002842255.1 Betaproteobacteria bacterium HGW-Betaproteobacteria-2
TGCCGTCATACCAGATAAAACCATCGCGGTCAGCCATGGATTGAACAATAGCCATCTTCAAATTTCCTAGCGAGCAAAACTCTAATTGTAATCGTAACCAAGGTGCCTTGAACAGCGGCATTTCGCTCGTTTTCATGGAATTTGAGTCATTCGAGTGAGCGGAATGAATGCTGACAATAAGCTTGCTTGCATTGATTTTAGATGGGCAGGATATCTGCAAATTCAGTGATAAAATCGTATACGAAGTTGATATCGGGTAGCATTGCCTTCGTGTCCACCATGAAAACCAGACTTTAAATATGGCCAAAACTCTTCATTATTTTTTTACGGCTGCGCTTGTCGCGCTACTTGCTGCTTGTAGCCCGGCTTCAGAGGAGGCTTCGTACTTTGGTACTGTTATCACGGGTGCCGATTTCGCAACAGGCTTCAAGCTGACCGATCACCATGGCGAGATCAGACAGCTTCCGGATTATCAGGGCAAGGTGGTTGCGCTGTTTTTCGGTTTCACGCATTGTCCGGACATCTGTCCGACGACGATGGCGGATCTGGCAGCTGCCATGAAATTGATGGGCGGGAACAGTGATGAGGTGCAGGTGTTGTTCGTCACGGTCGACCCGGAGCGGGATACGCCGGAGGTGCTGGCGCAGTTCGTGCCGTCTTTCGATAGCCGGTTTGTCGGCCTGACCGGAACTGTTGAGGAAATTGACCAAGTTGCGAAGGCGTTCAAGATTTTTTATGCCAGACAGCAGGAGCCGGGGCAAACTGGTTACAGTTTTGATCATAGCGCTGGCGTGTACGTCTATGATAAGCAAGGAAAAATCAGAATTTATCTGAAGTATGGGCAGAAGCCGGTGGAGATTGCACACGATTTGAGCCGCCTGCTCTGATGCATTTTTGAGTTGTTCGGCAGCTTGTATGAAGTCTATAATATTCTGCTTTGCTGGTTTTGCAGTAGGTTTCAACAGCTTTTTGGAAGAAGTTTCTGAGTGTTCTCTGTAACTTTTAAGTCTTTGTTTGGGTTTTGAATTCGGGAGTCGTAGTGATGGCAGCGACGGGTACAGCAGCAGCGGTGAATGTTAACGAGCAATACAACTACGATATTGTCCGTAAATTCACCATCATGACATTGGTCTGGGGTGCAATCGGCATGTTTGTAGGCGTCTATATCGCCTCTGAGCTGGCTTGGCCGTGGCTTAATTTTGATAATCCCTACATTACTTTCGGCCGTCTGCGCCCTGTGCATACCGGTGCCGTGATCTTCGGTTTTGGCGGTAGCGCACTGTTTGCGACTTCCTACTATGTGGTTCAGCGCACTTCGCAAGCGCGACTTTTCAGTGACGGGCTGGCCAATTTCACCTTCTGGGGCTGGCAGGCCGCCATCGTCTTTGCTGCGCTCGGTAACGTGCTGGGCCACAGCCAAGGCCGTGAATATGCAGAAATGGAATGGCCGATCGATTTGCTGATCCTGTTTGTCTGGGTGGCTTACCTGACCGTGTTTGTCGGCACGCTGATGAAGCGCAAGCAGCCGCACATTTATGTCGCCAACTGGTTCTACCTGGCATTCATTCTGGCAACCGCGCTGTTGCATGTATTCAATAATCTTGCTGTGCCGATTGACCTGTTCTCCATGAAGTCCTACAGCCTGTTCTCTGGTGTGCAGGATGCCATGACGCAATGGTGGTACGGTCACAATGCCGTCGGTTTCTTCCTGACTGCGGCCTTCCTCGGCATGATGTACTACTTTGTACCCAAGCAGGCTGGCCGTCCGGTTTATTCATACCGTCTGTCCGTTATCCACTTCTGGGCCATCATTTTCCTTTACATGTGGGCGGGTTCTCACCACCTGCATTGGACTGCGATTCCTGACTGGACATCGACGCTGGCTGCGACGTTCTCCATCATGCTGTTGTTGCCATCCTGGGGTGGCATGATCAACGGTATCCTGACCTTGTCAGGTGCATGGGACAAGCTGCGTACCGATCCGATCATGCGCTTCCTGATCGTGGCGCTGTCGTTCTACGGCATGTCCACGTTTGAAGGTCCGATGATGTCGCTGAAGGATGTGAATGCACTTTCACACTACACCGACTGGACCGTGGGGCACGTGCACTCCGGTGCGCTGGGCTGGGTGGCGATGGTTTCCTTCGGTAGTCTGTATCACCTGGTGCCGCGTCTGTGGAATACACCGATGCACAGTATCAAGCTGATCAACGTGCATTTCTGGCTGGCGACCATTGGTATTCTGCTGTACATCACAGCGATGTGGATCTCCGGCATCATGCAGGGTCTGATGTGGCGCGCCTTCGATGACTTCGGCAACCTGCAGTATTCCTTCGTCGAGTCCGTTGCCGCTGCGCATCCGTTCTACATCATGCGTGCTGTTGGCGGTGCCTTCTTCCTGTCCGGCATGTTGCTGATGTGCTACAACGTTTTCAAAACCATCCGCAAGGGCAGCGTAGGCGTTGAGGCGGTAGGCATCGAAGGTGAAGGCAAGCTCAGCCCGAATGCGGCTTGAGCGGCTAAATAGAAAAGTAAAGAATCTGGAGTCAGCATGAAGCACGACAAGATCGAACGTAACCTGGGTATTTTATTGGTCCTGACCATGGTCGCTATCAGCGTCGGCGGTATGGTCGAGATTATTCCGCTGTTCTTCATCAAGGAGACAGTGGAAAAAGTCGAAGGTGTACGCCCATACAAGCCGCTGGAATTACGTGGTCGCGATATCTATATCCGCGAAGGCTGTTATCTGTGCCACTCGCAGATGATTCGTCCGTTCCGTGATGAAGCGCTGCGCTACGGTCACTATTCACTGGCCGCTGAGTCCAAGTATGACCATCCGTTCCAGTGGGGTTCCAAGCGTACCGGTCCTGACCTGGCACGTGTCGGCGGCAAGTATTCCAATGACTGGCAGACCCAGCATTTGATCGCACCTCGTTCCCTGGTGCCGCAGTCCGTCATGCCCAACTATCCATGGCTGGCAACCACCGATCTCGACTACTCCGATATCAATCTGAGAATGCGTGCATTGCGCAAGACTGGTGTGCCTTACTCTGAAAGTCAGGCTGAATATGAGCGTAATGTGGAAGAATTTGGTGCGGATGTTGCCAAGTATCTGCATATCCCGGATGCTGAAAAGAATCTGATCGGCCAGGCGCAACAAGGCAACTACGATACTAATCCGGATAAGCTGAGTGAGATGGACGCGCTGGTTGCCTACCTGCAGATGTTGGGTACGCTGGTTGATTTCAAGAAATACGACGACGATTACTTTGTGAAATTCCGCTAGGAAATCGCGATGACAGAGTTGCTTTTGTGGTTTACCAATTTTGAAAACACCAAGCCGTTGGCTTTGCTGATTTTCTTTACCGTGTTCTGTGGCATTCTGTTTTATGTATACGGCAGCAAAAAACGCAGCAAAAGATTGGAAAGCTACAAAAACATCCCGTTGGAAGATGACGATATAGAGGTCAAGGGTAAGTGAAATGAGTCAGGAAACTAAAACAAATAGCGGTAGTAACGAGCCAAAGTCCAGGGTAAAGAAGACTGGTGGTGTACCAAGTACCGGTCACTCCTGGGACGGTATTGAAGAACTGACCAATCAGTTGCCAAGATGGTGGGTATGGGCGTTCTATCTGACTGCCATCTTTACCGTGGTTTACTGGCTGTTCTATCCGGCATGGCCGATCGGCAGTACTTTTACCAAGGGTGTTCCCGGCCTGAACTCCATCACCTACACGGCAACCCAGGTTGACGGTACGCAAGTGGAAAAAACTACGCACTGGAATATGCGATCCAAGTTCATGGTAGAAATGAATGAGCTGCATGCTGCCCAGAAGCAGTGGTTCGATAAGGTCGCTGCGACGCCTTTTGACGAAATTGCCCAGGATGCCGAACTGATGCAGTTTGTGACATCTGCCGGCAAGACTCTGTTCTCCGACAATTGCGCACCATGTCACCAAGCTGGCGGTCAGGGTGTGATCGGTTTCTCGCCCAATCTGACCGACGACCACTGGCAGTATGGTTCCAGTTATGCGCAGATTCAGGATGTTATCGTCCATGGTCGTCAGGGTTATATGCCGCCATTCAAGGAAATCATCTCCGATGAGGAAATCACTCAAGCAGCAAATTATGTGCTGAGTCTTTCCGGTGAGCCGCATGATGCTGCCAGTGCTGAGCTTGGCGCCAAGGTGTTTCAGAGCGACACTGCCTCCTGTTACGCCTGTCATGGTACAGATGCCAAGGGCAAGGAAGGTTTGGGTTCTGCCAACCTGACCGACAAGATCTGGCTGTGGGCGAATATTCCGGAAATCGAAAATGCGGATGAGAAACTGAAGGCTGTGAAGAACATCATCGCCGGCGGCTTGAATCGTGGCGTGATGCCTGCCTGGGAAGATCGTCTCAAACCGGATCAGATCAAACTGTTGACCGTTTACGTGCATCAAGGCCTGGGCGGCGGCAAGTAATCCTGTATTAATCATGATAAAGGCTCACGGCTACGTGAGCCTTTATGCTTTTAAGCTGTCTCAATCAATATCGTGCGGCAGCCACCAATTGGAATGACGGGTCAAATAAGCCATGCAAGCGAGTACCAGCAAGCAATCACCTTTACTCAACAAGCATATTCCGATCGTCACCCGGTCGGTCAAGGGTAAATTCCGCAACTTCAAGACTGCCGTTATGGTGGTGGCTTATTCGGTTTATTTTCTTCTGCCATGGCTCCCCTGGTCACGCAACAGCGCCGCCAACCAAGCGGTGATGTTCGATCTCGAATCCCGTCGCTTCTTCATCTTCGACCTGATTGTCTATCCGCAGGATATCTTCTGGCTGGCCATGTTGCTGTTCATTGCTGCAGCCTTCCTGTTCTTTGTCACCGGTCTGATCGGCCGTGCCTGGTGCGGCTATTTCTGCTTTCAGACCTTGTGGTCGGACTTGTTCATTCTGATCGAACACAAACTGCAGGGAGAGCGTCCGGCCAGGCTGCGTCTGAAGAATCAGCCCTGGAATGCCGAGAAAATCGCCAAGGTCGGTGGTTCGCATGCACTGATGATACTGGTGTCTTTCTGGACGGCGATGACTTTTGCCAGTTATTTCAGTTATGCACCGCAATTCGTCGAGAATTTCTTCACCGGTCAGGCTGCACATGCGGGTTATCTGACGGTGCTGATCCTGACCGTGACCACCTATCTGGCAGCCGGTGTCATCCGTGAGCATGTCTGTACTGTGGGTTGTCCGTATGCCCGTTTCCAGGGTGTCATGTATGAGGCCGATACGCTGGCCGTCAGCTATGATGTCAAGCGCGGCGAAGGCACAAGCGGACGGGCATTGCCGAAAGCCGGTTTGAAGACGCGCGAGGAGCGTCAGGCCCAGGGCCATGGTGATTGCATAGACTGCGGCTACTGTGTCCAGGTTTGTCCGACCGGGATCGATATTCGCGATGGCCTGCAATATCAGTGCATTTCCTGCGGACTCTGTATCGATGCCTGTAACAACATCATGGATTCGGTCGGTTTCCCGCGAGGACTGATACGCTATGACTCCGAGCACAATCTTGCCAGTGATGCGCCGCACAAAGCGCGGCTGGAGTGGAAACGATTGAAGGTCTGGGGTTATGCGCTGGCATTGGTTGTGGCAACGGGTTTCCTGTTTTATAACATCGGCACTCGCAGCGACACCGAAGTCAATGTACTGCAAACACGTCAGCCCTTGTTTGTGGTTCTGTCGGACGGCAGCTATCGCAATCGCTACCAGATCCATATCGTGAACAAAACCGAACATGACGAGGTCTATTCGGTCGGTGTACGTGGTATCCCAGCCGAATCTCTGAATATCGGTGATATCCCGGAAGTCAGGGTGCGTGCAGGCAAGAGCCTGACGATCAGTGCCCGTATCGACTTGAGCCGTGAGCTGGCGAAAGCGACCCAGGAGTTCGACTTCGTTATTCAGCCTTCCAGCGCAGATGTGGAACCGATAGTCTTGCCAACCAACTTTTATAGCAAACGGGATAAATAAGTACTTTCCATGATGGTAACGATCCCTGAAATTTCCATGACCGAGACACTGTTCGGCGGCCTGATCTTTGCCGCGGCACTGTTTTTCATATCGCGACGTCTCGGGATGCCCAATTTCTGGGCTGGCGTACTCAGTGGTGTTTTGCCGTTTCTGCTCTATCTCGCATATGCCAGTCAGCATTGGGCCGGCGGTGATGTGCTGGCGATCCATTTTGCCGTTTTTCTGGCCAATGCGGGTGTTCTCGTGGTGTTCGGCAGTTTGCAGCAGAAAAAGCAATCCATGCATTGGGCGCCGCGCTTGATCATCGCTTTCTTCATCTTTCTGGTCATTCTCAATGCTGTTCTGCTTTCAATCGCCAGTCGCGGATTACCCAGCAGCATCAGCGGCATCTTTCTGCCGAACCCGGACCGCCAGAAAGTCCATACGGCTTTTCCGGGCACGGTGCCGCATGACAAAAACAAGAGTTATCAAGGCCACTTGGCGCGCGTGGAACAGCAGCGTGAACTGGGCTGGCAGGCAACACTGCAGGGTGTGGACAATCTGCAAAGCGGGCAGTCCGCTTCAATCGGTTTGCAACTGCTGGACAAGGATGGCAGGCCTATAGAGGGTGCCGATGTCCGCCTCGGATTATGGCGTGTCGCCAATAGCCGTGACGACCAGTCGCTGCAAATGAATGAAACCGAGCCCGGTCTTTATCACACCGAACTGCTTTTACCTGATGCCGGAAGATGGCTGGCCGAAATCATCATCGAACATGAGGATGGCTACTACCGGCGACAGCAGCAGTTGTTTCTCGACAACTGATTCCCGTAGCCGACCGGACATCTGATGGGCGCAGAGCAGGATACGCAACTCGATTGTTACCATTGCGGTTTGCCGGTGCCGTCCGGTACCCGCTATTCTGCCGTGGTGCTGGATGAGCCGCGCGCCATGTGCTGTCAGGGTTGTCAGGCAGTGGCCGAGGCGATTGTCGCCAATGGCCTCGAGGACTATTACCGCTACCGCACCGAACTCCCGCAGAATGTAGAAGACTTGGTGCCGGATGAATTGCGTGAGCTGATGCTCTACGATCACCCGGAAGTCCAGAAGAGTTTTGTCTCCCAGGCGCCGGGAGATTACAAGGAAGCCTCGCTGATTCTCGAAGGCATCACCTGCGCCGCCTGTATCTGGCTTAATGAGCGCCACCTGAAGCAACTGCAGGGTATCCAGCAGGTATCCATCAACTACACCACACATCGCGCCCGCATCATCTGGGATGAAAACCAGATCAAACTGAGCGATATCCTGATTGAGATACGCAAGCTCGGTTATCACGCACATCCGTTCAGCGCCCAGCAGCAGGAGGCCTTGCGCCTCAAGCAGCGCAAGGCGGATTTTCGTCGTCTGGCGGTGGCCGGCCTCTCTGCCGGACAGGTGATGATGATTGCCGTCGCGCTTTATGCGGGTCCATCGCAGGGGCTGGAGTTCGCCACGGCGCAACTGTTGCGCTGGTTCAGCCTGGTGCTCAGCGTGCCGGCCATGTTCTATGCAGCCTGGCCGTTCTACCAGGCTGCATGGCGAGGGGTCAAAAGCGGTCGTCTGGGCATGGATGTGCCGATCAGCCTGGGGCTGATTACCGGCTTTGCCGGCAGTATCTGGGCTACTTATCTGGGTGCTGGCGAAGTCTATTACGACACGCTGACCATGCTGATCTTTTTCCTGCTGTCGACACGCTATCTGGAACGAAACGCACGCGAGAAATCGATCGAATCGGCGGAGAATCTGCTACGCTTGGTGCCTGCTGTCGCTACGCGCCTCAACGCCGAGCAGCAACTGGAACTGATTCCGCTGATGGAGCTCAAGGTTGGCGACCTGATTGTTGCCAAGCCCGGTGAAACCATCGCGGCGGATGGTATTGTGCAACAGGGTGAGAGCAGTGCGGATGAATCTCTGCTGACCGGCGAGAGTCATCCGCTGATCAAGACTGTTGGCAGTACGGTCTATGCCGGCAGCATCAATTATGAAAGTCCGCTGACGATCAAGGTGTCGGCGGTCGGTGAGCATACCGTGATTGCCGGTGTCAGCCGCTTGCTGGACCGGGCGCAGGCAGAAAAACCGAGATTGACCGAACTGGCGGACAAGATCGCCGCCTATTTCACCTATGTACTGCTTCTGGCAGTGGCGCTGGTCGGCTGGGTCTGGTGGCAGGTCGATACTTCCCGGGTGCTGGAGATCGTATTGACCATCCTCGTGGTTAGCTGTCCGTGTGCCTTGTCACTGGCTGCACCGGCGGCCTTTGCCGCTTCCGGTTCGTACCTGGTCAAACGGGGGGTGTTGCTGACGCGCGGGCATGCGCTGGAGGCACTGGCCAAGGTCACGCATGTGGTATTTGACAAGACCGGTACGCTGACCGAAGGCCGCCCTGTGCTGCAGGAAACCCGGGCGTTTGCATCCATAAGTGCGGCCGAGTGTCTGCAAATCGCCGCCAGCCTTGAGCAGCATTCCGAGCATCCTTATGCCAGGAGTTTTCAGGAGGCCTTGAAGGCAGCATCCATGGCACATTACGCGCTGGATGAGGCAGGTAATCAGCCGGGCAAGGGGGTCATGGGTCAGGTAAATGGCAAACAATACTATCTGGGCAATCTGAAACTCAATCCGGCCATCAGCGAGATCCCATCAATGGCTGAGGTCGAGGATTGCGCGACGGTCGTCTGGCTCAGCGATGACACGCAGTATCTGGCGGCATTCGTTATGGCAGACACATTGCGGCCCAATGCCCAGGCACTGGTGCAGGCGCTCAAGGACAAGGGGCTGGTGGTGTCGATACTGAGTGGCGATACCGAATCGACGGTTGCCGATTACGCCAGGCGACTGGGTATCTCCAGCTGGCAGGCTTCGGCATCCCCTGAACAGAAACTGGAAATGATTGAACAGTTGCAGCAACGCGGTGAGGTGATTGCCATGGTCGGTGACGGCGTCAATGATGCACCGGTACTGGCAAAAGCGCAGGTTTCGATTGCGATGGGCAGTGGTACGCAGATGGCACGAGCTTCCGGCGATATTGTGCTGCTAGGGGAACAGTTGCTTGAAATCAATCACGCGATTGAAACCAGCCGTTTTACGCGTAATGTGATCCGTGAGAATTTTGCCTGGGCTTTGGGTTATAACATGCTGGCGCTGCCGTTTGCCGCAACCGGCATGCTTGCGCCATGGATGGCAGCAATCGGCATGTCGGTCAGCTCGCTGATCGTGGTGCTGAATGCACTCAGGCTGAGATAATCACCTCAGCCCGAGTTTGATGGCATCAGTTGGCTGGAGTCGAGCCGTACTGATTGTCTTCGCTGCTGCCTTGTTGTGCCAGCAGGACGATCATGATGATCCAGCCGATCACCGGAATGATCCATATCAGTTGCAGCCAGCCGCTACGGTTGGTGTCATGCAGACGACGTGCACCTACGGCCAGTGAGGGTAGCAGGGTGGCCAGGGAAAACAGCGAGGATAGCGCGCTGCTGACGATACTCAATCCTACGCTGACCAGGACACAGAACAGTGCAAACCACCAGAACTCCGGTCTTTTTGCGCGCCCGTTAAAGTCCATGTACTTTTGAAAACAAATCTTGATTGCATCTGAGAAACTCATGAAACCTCCCTGTTTTTGTTGATATGCGGAATGCCCGAGCAGCATAGCACGTTGAAACAAGAGGGTAAAAGCGTGAATTTTCTATAGCCGGTGCAGATGCGGCGAGAGCTGTTTCAATACGCGTTCGGCTTCCCGGTATTCGGGATAAAGGCTTTCGACCACCTGCCAGAACCGGGGTGAGTGATTCATTTCCTTCAGGTGCGCCAGCTCATGGCAGATGACGTAGTTGATGACATGCGGATGCGCCTGTATCAGGCGCCAGTTGATGCGGATCTCTCGTTTGCTGTTGCAGCTGCCCCAGCGGGACTGGGCGTTGGAAAGGAACAGTCTGGGCAAGGCTACTCCCAACCGGTTGGCGTACAGTTCCAGCCTGCGTGCGAAGTCGGGCTGGGCAGCTTTTTTGTACCATTGGGTTACCCGCACGGAAACGAATTCCGCATCATCGATTTCGGTCAGTCGCAGATGCAGCATCCCCTGTTCGAATTGGGGCTTGCGGTTGACGGCATCGCGGCTTAGCTTGAGCTGGATCGGGTTGCCGAGAAAGCAAAGTTCCGCTCCGTCCACCCATTGCAGCGGGGATGGTTGGTTAGCGCTGATCTGGTCCAGTTTCTTGCGTATCCATTCGGCTTTTTGCAGTAACGCACTTTCAAGCTGCGGCTGACTGATGCGTTTGGGTGCGTGCACGATCAGGCCTGAAGCGCCGATTTTCAGGCCGATGGTTCTGCGTGAACGGCGCTCCAGCTGGTAGCAGATATGTTCGCCATCCGGTAATGCAAGTTGATACTGACTCACCTTTGCTCCAGCTGCGTCATTTCCTGCTCGATCCAGTGTTCCACCTGCTGGTTGATCTGGTCCGGCTTCAAGCCAGCCGCCTGGATCGGTTGGCCGATGCTAACGGTGATCGTC
>PHCM01000330.1 GCA_002842255.1 Betaproteobacteria bacterium HGW-Betaproteobacteria-2
GAGGATTTCATGCGCGAATGGTGCGCACGCGAGGATTTCCGCCGGCTGCTGCCGAGACTGTTACAGGGGGAAGACCCGGATTTTGCCGCCCATATCCTGAAACTTGCGAACCAGGCGGCGATACAGGCAAACAACAGCGCTAGTTTACCGGGCTGACCTGATAACCGGCGCTGCGCAGACGCGCCAGCAAACCGCCCTCGCCCGGTAGATGGGCGGCACCGACGGCAACAAACACGCTGCTCTCATTCGCCTGCAGCACAATGCGTTCTGCCATCCGCACATTACGTTCATCCAGCAGCTTTTTCAGGATACGCGCCCACAACTCATCGGGCAGCATATCACCGCTGGTACGCGCGTTAACTTCAATGATCTTGTCCAGATCGCCAGACAGATAGGTTTTCACCAGTTCCTCAAAATTACGTTCGCGCTGCTCGGGGCTGCGTTTCAGCACAGCACGCAACATCACCAACTGGTCCTCGATACTGAAGCTGTCCAGCACCCCGAAATGCTCCTCTACGCTTTCCAGTGCGCGCACCGTCTTGGACTTGCCATGTGCCAGCGACATCAACATCGCATCCTGGGAATATGGCGTCTGCGGCTTGGGTAGGTCAAAAATGACCGCCAGCAGCCATGGCTTCATGGTGGTTGCGATATCGGTATGCATGGAATGAAAATCTGCCAGCTTGATGACCTCGACGAATTCCTGCTCCGTCAGCATGTGGTCAAGTCGCCCCTCCATCAGATAAACCGATGGATCCTGCGGCGGCTGCAATTCCATCAGGAACACTTCACTATCCAGCAGCGCTTTCATGACCGATGGCGGAAAGTCGGTGACACGCCGGTCATCCGAATGCATGGTACCGAACAGATAACTGGTCTTTCCGTCGGGTGCCTCCAGCTTCCATAGCAATCCCTTATCCTGCGCTTGGGCTGCCACCATGAAACAAAGCAGCAGCGCGAAAAAAAGGCCTCGTACGAGGCCCGTAAACACAGAAGAAATACGCATGGCAATTCCTATTTGTGATGGGGCAGTCGATGTGTTTTCTTCGACATGACCTTCGCGGGCTTGGTTCGCGCGCTGCCGGGGTTTGCCCGTGCGGCTGGCGTTTTTGCACGCGCACTGGCCGAAGTCGGCTTTACTGCTATCGGCTGCCAGGCGGGCACCAGATGCTTCTTGCCGCTGCCGATCAGATCTTCGCGCCCCATGCGTTTCAGCGCTTCACGCAACATGGGCCAGTTATTCGGGTCGTGATAGCGGATGAACGCCTTGTGCAAGCGACGCACACCGCCTGCCCGCGGAATCGGCACATCTTCACTGCTGTCCGTGACCTTGCGCAACGGGTTCTTGCCCGAGTGATACATGGCCGTGGCCATCGCCATCGGTGTCGGCGTAAAGGTCTGCACCTGATCCAGCTTGAAATTGTTGCGCTTCAGCCACAAGGCC